>NZ_JBFBIV010000017.1:0-127502 GCF_040702025.1 Streptomyces sp. NPDC088194
ACCACCAACACAGCCCCCGACCCCCACGCCACACACAACTCCGACACCGCCGCATCAAAACTCAACGACGCAAACTGCAACACCCGCGACCCCACCCCCACCCCAAACCGCTCACCCTGCGCCCCCGCCAAATTCGCCAACCCCGAATGAGAAACCACCACACCCTTCGGCCGCCCCGACGAACCCGACGTATAAATCACATACGCCAACTGGTCAGGGACGATCTCCGGCAGTCCGCCCGAGTCGCTCCCCACCTCGTCCAGCAGGACCGTCTCAATGTCCGCAGACAACCGGCCGGCGGTCTCGGGCATCACCAACACCAGTTCGGCGCCGCTGTCGGCCACCATGAACGCCAACCGCTCCGACGGATACCCCGGGTCCAACGGCACATACCCCCCACCCGCCTTCCACACCGCCAAAATCGCGACAACCGCATCCTCCCCACGCGGCAAGCACAGCCCCACCCGCGACTCCCGACCCACACCCCGCGCCACCAACCCCCGCGCCAACACATCCGAACGCGCATCCACCTCCGCATACGACAACGTCCGCCGCTCCGAACACAGCGCCGCCGCATCCGGCGTCCGCTCCACCCACCCACGGAACAACTCCAACACCGTCGAAGCACCCACCTCACCCGCAGTGTCATTCCACTCCCGCACAACCACCGCCCGCTCCACCTCACCCACCACCGCAACACCGCTCAACCGCACCCGCGGGTCAGCCGCCACCTGCTCCAACACCCGCACCAACCGCTCCACCAACCCACGCACCGTCCCCTCATCAAACAGATCCGCGGCATAGAGAAGCCCACCCCGCAGACCATCCACAGCACCGTCATCCAGACGCCGCTCACTCAACGAAAGTGACAGGTCGAACCGCGCCGCAAAGTCCGTCACCGGCGGGATCTGCTCGACGGACAGCCCTTCGAGGTCCCACTGCGCTTCGGGCACGTTCTGGAGCGCCAGCATCACCTGGAACAACGGATTACGGGCGGCAGAGCGGGCCGGGTTCAGCTCATCCACCAGCCGCTCGAACGGCACGTCCTGATGGGCGTACGCCGCCAGGTCGGCCTCGCGCACCCGCCGCAGCACCTCGGCGAACGACGGGTCCCCCGTCACATCCGCCCGCAGGACAAGGGTGTTGACGAAGAACCCGGCCAGCCCCTCCACCTGTACGTCCGACCGGCCGGCGACCGGCGTACCGACACACACGTCCTCCCCCGCGCCCATCCGCGCCAACAACACGACCAACGCGGCATGGACCACCATGAACATCGTCGCCCCGCTCCGCGCGGCCAACTCCACCAACCGCGCATGCGTCACCGCATCCACGTCGACGGGCACCACACCACTGCGGAACGACGGCACCGCCGGACGCGGACGATCGAACGGCAACACGGTCTCCTGCGGGGCCCCCGCCAACTCCCCACGCCAGAAAGCAACCTGCCCCGCACCCGCACTCTCCGGGTCCTCCAGATCCCCCAGCACCTCCCGCTGCCACAACGCGTAATCCGCGTACTGGACAGGAAGCGGTTCCCACTGCGCAGTCGCGCCGGAGAGCCGCGCGCCGTACGCCGTCTGAAGGTCATCGGCCAGCACACCCATCGACCAGCCGTCCGTCGCGATGTGATGCGCCACCAGCAGCAGAACCCACTCCGTCGCCGAGACCTTCAACAGCGAGGTCCGCCAAGGCAGTTCAACCGCCAGGTCAAATCCACGCCCCACCTCAGAAGCGAGCACGTCACGCCAACGATCACCGGCCTCGACCACCTGGAACGGGGGACGACCCTCCGCGCCCTCGCGGATCTCCTGATACGGCACACCCTCCACATCCGGAAAGACCGTACGCAAACTCTCATGCCGATCCGCCACATCACCCAACGCCGCCTCAAGCGCACCCACATCCAGCCGACCCGAAAGCCGCAGCGCCGACGAGAGGTTGTAGACGGCACCCGTGCTCTCGACGTCCGCCTCTTCCATGTGGTTGAGGAACCACATGCGCTGCTGAGCAAAGGACAGCGGCACCCGCTCCGGACGCTCCCAACGCCTCAACGCCACCCCCGCCGACACCCCAGCACCGTCGACCAGCCGCGCCACCCCGGCCACCGTCGGCTCCGCGAACACCTCACGGACACCAACCGACACGTCCAGCACCGAACGGACACGCGCGATCAACCGCATCACCAGCAGCGAATCACCACCCAGCTCGAAGAAACTCTCCTCCGCGCCCACGCTCCCCGCGCCCAGCACCTCCGCGAACAACCCGCACAGGACCACTTCCGTAGGCGTCACCGGACCCCGGGAGCCGCCGGCACCGAGATCAGGGGCAGGAAGGGCGGCGCGATCCACCTTTCCGTTCACCGTCAACGGCAGCGCCTCAAGGACGACGACCGCCGACGGCACCATGTAATCCGGCAAGCGCGTCGCCGCGAACGCCCGCAACTCGCCACCGTCCGCACCGTCGACATCCCCGACGACGTAAGCAGCCAGCAGACCCTCCCGCACCACTGCCACGGCCTGGTCCACGCCGGGATAAGCGGACAGGGCGGCCTCGACCTCGCCGAGCTCGACGCGGAAGCCGCGGATCTTCACCTGCTCATCCGCACGCCCCACGAACGCCAGTTGGCCGTCCGCCGTCCAGCGAGCCAGGTCCCCGGTGCGATACATCCGACCGCCGTTGCCGAACGGGCAAGCCACGAAACGCTCCGCCGTCAGGTCGGTCCGCCCGATGTACCCACGAGCCAGACCCTCGCCCGCGATATACAACTCACCCGTCACACCGACAGGAACCGGTCGCAGGTAGCCATCCAGGACGTAGGTACGGACGTTGGGCAACGGACGGCCGATCGCGGGCGCCGGGTCCTGACCGCTGATGCCCTCCTCCAACAGGACGGCGGTAGAGATGACGGTCGCCTCGGTCGGCCCATACGTGTTCCACACCCGCGCCCCCACCCGCCACTTCGCCGCCAGGCCCGCCTCCAACCGCTCCGCACCCAACACCCAATTGGCCACCCCGGGAACCGCCTCCGGCTCCAACACCCCCAACAACGACGGCACCACACTCGCCACATCGACACCCGCCGCCCCGACCATCCGCGCCAGCGCCGAAGAATCCAGCCGCTCCTCGGACGAGGCGATCGCCAACGCCCCACCCGCGGCCAAGGTCACCGCAACATCCAGCACCGCGGCGTCAAAGCTGAACGACGCGAACTGCAACGCCGTCACGCCCGCCTCGACACCCAGAACCGGACGCATGGCGGTGGCCAGGTTCGCCACGGACGTGTGAGCCACCGCCACACCCTTCGGCCGCCCCGTCGACCCCGACGTATAGATCACATACGCCAACTGGTCAGGAGCAACTACCGGCAACTCCCCCACTCCGCTCTCCAGATCGTCGAGCAGGACCCTCTCGACATCCCCAGGAAGGCGATCCACCGTCTCATCCGCGACCAGGACCAACTCAGCGCCGCTGTCGGCCGCCATGAACGCCAACCGCTCCGACGGATACCCCGGGTCCAACGGCACATACGCCCCACCCGCCTTCCACACCCCCAACATCGCCACCACCATCTCCACCCCGCGCGGAAGACACAGCCCCACCCGCGACTCACCACCCACACCCCGGGCAATCAGCCCGCGGGCCAGGGCATCGGACCGCGCATCCACCTCCGCATACGACAACCCACGACCCCCACACCACACCGCCACCGCATCCGGAGTCTCAACCACCCACCCCCGGAACCGCTCCACCACCGTCGCCGCGTCCACCTCCCGCGCCGTGGCATTCCACTCCTCCACGACCGCAGTCCGCTCGGACTCCTCCAGCAACTCGATCTCGCTCAACCGCACCCGCGGGTCAGCCGCGACCTGCTCCAACACCCGAACCAACCGCTCCGCCAGCCGACGCACCGTCCCCTCGTCGAACAGATCCGCCGCGTAGAGGAGCCCACCCCGCAGACCGTCGGCCGCACCGTCGTACGAGCGGCGCTCGCTGAGCATCAGGGACAGGTCGAACCGCGCCGCGGGGTCCTTCGCCGGCGGGACCTCCTCGACGGACAGCCCTTCGAGGTCCCAGCGCGCCTCGGGCACGTTCTGGAGCGCCAGCATCACCTGGAACAACGGATTACGCGCCGCCGAACGGGCCGGGTTCAGCTCATCCACCAGCCGCTCGAACGGCACATCCTGATGGGCGTACGCCGCCAGATCCGACTCACGAACACGCGCCAGCAGGTCGCTGAACGTAGGGTCACCGGAGGTGTCGGATCGCAGGACGAGCGTGTTGACGAAGAACCCGGCCAACTCCTCCACCTGCGCGTCCGACCGACCTGCGACGGGCGTCCCGACACAGACGTCCTCCCCGGCGCCCATCCGCGCCAGCAACACCGCCAACGCGGCATGCAGAACCATGAACATGGTCACGCCACCCTGCGCGGCCAACTCCACCAACCGCGCATGCGTCACCGCGTCGACTCCGACCGGGACGGTCCCGCTGCGGAACGACGGCGCCGCGGGCCGCGGACGATCGAACGGCAACACCGTCTCCTGCGGCGCCCCCGCCAACACACCACGCCAGAAAGCAACCTGCCCCGCACCCGCACTCTCCGGGTCGTCCAGCTCCCCCAGCACCTCCCGCTGCCACAACGCATAATCCGCGTACTGCACCGGCAACGGCTCCCACTCCGGCGCCACACCCGACAGGCGCGCGCGATACGCAGCCTGAAGGTCATCGGCCAGCACACCCATCGACCACGCATCCGTCGCGATGTGATGCGCCACCAACAACAGAACCCACTCCGCCTCCGCAACCCTCAACAACGTGGTCCGCCACGGCAGTTCCACCGCCAGGTCGAACCCGCGCCCCACCTCCTCCTGCATCAGCTCCCGCCAGCGGCCGCCGGCCTCGACCACCTGGAACGGGGGACGGCCCTCCGCGCCCGCACGGATCTCCTGATACGGCACGCCCTCCACATCCGGGAAGACCGTCCGCAGACTCTCGTGCCGATCGGCGACGTCCCACAAGCCGGCCCGCAGCGCCTCGACGTCGAGGCTGCCCGTCAACCGCAACGCGAAGGGCAGGTTGTACGCGGCAGCACCCATGCCGTCCGCGCCATCCATCCCGTTCAGGAACCACATCCGCTGCTGCGCGAACGACAACGGCACCCGCTCCGGGCGCTCCCGCCGGCCCAGAACCACAGCCGCCGAGACCCCACTGCTCTCGACCAGCCGCGCCACCCCGGCCACGGTCGGCTCCGCGAACACCTCCCGGACCCCGACCGACACGTCCAGCACCGAACGGACACGCGCGATCAACCGCATCACCAGCAGCGAATCACCACCCAGCTCGAAGAAACTCTCCTCCGCACCCACGCCCTCCAGACCCAGCACCTCCGCGAACAGAACACACAACGCCTCCTCGGTCGGAGTCGACGGCCCACGACTGCCGCTCACCGCGAGGTCAGGAGCGGGCAGCGCAGCCCGATCCACCTTCCCGTTGGCCGTCAACGGCAAGACGTCGAGCACGACCACGGCAGCGGGCACCATGTAGTCGGGCAAACGAGTCGCAGCGAACGCCCGCAACTCGCCACCGTCGACATCCCCAACGACATAACCGACCAGCCGGCCCTCCCGCACCACCACCACGGCCTGGTCCACGCCGGGGTGGGCGGCCAGGACCGCCTCGACCTCGCCGAGCTCGACGCGGAAGCCACGGATCTTCACCTGCTCGTCCGCGCGTCCCACGAACGCCAGTTGGCCATCCGGGGTCCAGCGGACCAGGTCACCGGTGCGGTACATCCGACCACCGTCGCCGTCGAACGGGCAGGCCACGAAACGTTCCGCCGTCAGGCCGGCCCGGTTGATGTACCCACGAGCCAGACCCTCACCCGCGATATACAACTCACCCGTCACACCGACCGGCACAGGCCGGAGATAGGTGTCGAGGACGTAGGTACGGACGTTGGGCAACGGACGGCCGATCGCCGGCGCCAGGTCCTGACCGCTGATGCCCTCCTCCAACAGAACGGCCGTGGTGATGACGGTCGCCTCCGTCGGCCCGTACGTGTTCCACAGCCGGGCCCCCGCCCGCCACTTCGCCGCCAGACCCGCCTCCAACCGCTCCGCACCCAACACCCAATTGCCGATCCCCGAAACCGCCTCCGGCTCCAACACCCCCAACAACGACGGCACCACACTCGCCACGCCGACACCCGACGCCCCCACCATCCGCGCCAGCGCCGAAGAATCCAGCCGCTCCTCGGACGACGCCACCGCCAACGTCCCCCCGGCCGCCAAGGTCACCGCCACATCCAGCACCGCCGCGTCAAAACTGAACGACGCGAACTGCAACGCCACCACGCCCGCCTCGACACCCAGAACCGGACGCATCGCCGCCGCCAAATTCGCCACCGAAGCGTGGGCCACGGCGACACCCTTCGGCCGCCCCGTCGAACCCGACGTATAGATCACATACGCCAAGTCACCGAACCCGACGGACACGTCGATCGGTTTCCCGGACTCGATCGCGACCCCATCCAGGAGGGCGTCCTCACCATCGAGCGAGCCCGCTGTCTCCTCCGTCACCAGGACCAGCTCGGCGCCGCTGTCGGCCACCATGAACGCCAACCGGTCCGACGGGTACTCCGGGTCCAACGGCACATACGCCCCACCGGCCTTCCACACCGCCAGGATCGCCACGACCATCTCGGCCCCGCGCGGAAGGCACAGTCCCACCCGCGATTCACGGCCCACACCCCGCGCCACCAACCCCCGCGCCAGGGCATCGGAGCGCGCATCCACCTCCGCATACGACAGCGCCCGTCCCCCCGACCACAGCGCGGCGGCATCCGGCGTCCGTATCGCCCAGGCACCGAACTGCTCCGGCACCGTCAACGCGTCCAGCTCCCGAGCCGTGGCATTCCACTCCTCCACGACCGCGGACCGCTCGGACTCCTCCAGCAACTCGAACCCGCCAAGCCGCACCCGCGAATCGGCCGCCACCTGCTCCAACACCCGCACCAACCGCTCCGCCAGCCGGCGCACCGTCCCCTCGTCGAACAGATCCGCCGCGAACAGAATCCCGCCATCCAGACCGGCCGCGGCGCCCTGACCAGACCACCGCTCGCTGAGGCCCACCGACAGGTCAAACCGCGCGGGCGCCACCTCCGGCTGGATCTGCTCGACGGCCAGCCCCTCCAGCTCCCACTGCGCTTCGGGCACGTTCTGCAGCGCCAACATCACCTGGAACAACGGATTACGGGCGGCAGAGCGGGCCGGGTTCAACTCGTCCACCAGCCGCTCCAACGGCACATCCTGATGCGCATACGCCGCCAGGTCGGCCTCGCGCACCCGCCGCAGCACCTCGGCGAACGACGGGTCCCCCGTCACATCCGCCCGCAGGACAAGGGTGTTGACGAAGAACCCAGCCAACTCCTCCACCTGCGCGTCCGACCGGCCCGCGACCGGCGTACCGACGCACACGTCCTCCCCCGCGCCCATCCGCGCCAACAACACCACCAACGCGGCATGGACCACCATGAACATCGTCGCCCCGCTCCGCGCGGCCAGCTCCACCAGCCGCGCATGCGTCACCGCGTCCACGTCGACGGGCACCACGCCACTGCGGAAGGACGGCACCGCCGGCCGCGGACGGTCAAAGGGCAACACCGTCTCCTGCGGCGCCCCCTCCAAAGCGCGGCGCCAGAAAGCAACCTGCCCCGCACCCGCACTCTCCGGGTCCTCCAGATCCCCCAACACATCCCGCTGCCACAACGCGTAATCCGCGTACTGCACCGGCAACGGCTCCCACCCCGGGGCCTCCCCGGCGAGACGCGCGCGGTACGCGTCCCGAAGATCGCGCGCAATCACACCCATCGACCAGGCATCCGTGGCGATGTGATGCGCCACCAGCAGCAGAACCCACTCCGCCTCCGCAACCCTCAACAGGGTGGTCCGCCACGGCAGTTCCGCCGCCAGATCGAAACCACGCCCCACCTCCGAGGCGAGCACGTCACGCCAACCATCGCCGGCCTCGACCACCTGGAACGGGGGACGGCCCTCCGCACCCACGCGGATCTCCTGATACGGCACGCCCTCCACATCCGGGAAGACCGTACGCAGACTCTCGTGCCGATCGGCGATCTCGCCGAGTGCCGCAGCCAGCGCAGCCACATCCAACTGCCCGCTCAGACGCAACACCAGCGGCAGGTTGTAGACGGCGCCCGCGCCGTCGATGTCGGCCTCTTCCATGTGGTTGAGGAACCACATCCGCTGCTGCTCGAACGAGAGCGGCACCCGCTCCGGACGCTCCCGCCGCGCCAACGCCACAACCGACGACGCTCCAGCGCCGTCGACCAGCCGCGCCACCCCGGCCACCGTCGGCTCCGCGAACACCTCACGAACACCGACCGACACGTCCAGCACCGAACGGACACGCGCGATCAACCGCATCACCAGCAGCGAGTCACCACCCAGCTCGAAGAAACTCTCCTCCGCGCCCACGCCCTCCAGACCCAGCACCTCCGCGAACAGGACGGACAGCGTCTCCTCGGTCGGAGTCTCCGGCCCACGACTGCCACCCACCGCGAGGTCAGGAGCGGGCAGCGCAGCCCGATCCACCTTCCCGTTGGCCGTCAGCGGCAAGACGTCGAGCACGACGACGGCAGCGGGCACCATGTAGTCGGGCAAACGGGTCGCCGCGAACGCCCGCAGCTCAGCGCCCTCCACACCCTCGACATCCGCAACGACGTAACCGACCAGATGACCCTCCCGCACCACCACCACGGCCTGCTCGACCCGCGGATGGGCCGCAAGGGCAGCCTCGACCTCGCCGAGTTCGACGCGGAAGCCGCGGATCTTCACCTGCTCATCCGCGCGTCCCACGAACGCCAGTTGGCCATCCGGGGTCCAGCGGGCCAGGTCCCCGGTGCGGTACATCCGACCACCGTCGCCGTCGAACGGGCAGGCCACGAACCGCTCCGCCGTCAGGTCGGCCCGGTTGATGTACCCACGAGCCAGACCCTCACCCGCGATATACAACTCACCCGTCACACCCACCGGCACAGGCCGGAGATAGGTGTCGAGGACGTAGGTACGGACGTTGGGCAGCGGACGACCGATCGCCGGCGCCGCGCCCTGACCGGTGATGCCCTCCTCCAACAGGACGGCGGTAGAGATGACGGTCGCCTCCGTCGGACCGTACGTGTTCCACACCCGGGCACCCGCCCGCCACTTCGCCGCCAGGCCGGCCTCCAACCGCTCCGCACCCAACACCCAATTGCCGATCCCCGAAACCGCCTCCGGCTCCAACACCCCCAACAACGACGGCACCACACTCGCCACGCCGACACCCGACGCACCCACCATCCGCGCCAGCGCCGAAGAATCCAGCCGCTCCTCCGCCGAAGCCACCGCCAACGTCCCCCCGGCCGCCAAGGTCACCGCAACATCCAGCACCGCGGCGTCAAAACTGAACGACGCGAACTGCAACGCCGTCACGCCCGTCTCGACACCCAGGACCGGACGCATGGCGGTGGCAAGGTTCGCCACGGAGGCGTGAGCCACGGCGACACCCTTCGGCCGCCCCGTCGACCCCGACGTATAGATCACATACGCCAGCTGGTCGGGGACGACCTCAGGCAGACCGCCCTCGTCACTCTCCACCTCATCGAGCAGGACCGTCTCGACATCCGCCGACAACCGACCAGCGGTCTCAGACGCCACCAGCACCAACTCGGCATCGCTGTCGGCCACCATGAACACCAGCCGCTCCGACGGGTACTCCGGGTCCAGCGGCACATACGCCCCACCGGCCTTCCACACCCCCAACATCGCCACCACCATCTCGACCCCGCGCGGAAGGCACAGCCCCACCCGCGACTCACCACCCACACCCCGCGCCACCAACCCCCGCGCCAACACATCGGAACGCGCATCCGCCTCCGCATACGACACCGAACGCTCCCGGAACCACACGGCAGCAGCATCCGGAGTCTCGGTCACCCAGGAGCGGAACAACTCCAACACGGTCGGAGCATCAACCTCGCTCGCGGTGTCGTTCCACCGCTCGACGACCGCGGACCGCTCCGCTTCGTCCAGTACCGCAACGCCGCTCAGCCGCAGCTCCGGATCGGCCGCCACCTGCTCCAACACCCGAACCAACCGCTCCGCCAGCCGACGCACCGTCCCCTCGTCGAACAGATCCGCCGCGAACAGAATCCCGCCACCCAGACCAGCCGGGGCACCCTGACCGGACCGCCGCTCGCTGAGGTCCACCGACAGGTCGAACCGCGCCGCGGGGTCCTCCACCGGCGGAACCTGCTCCACCCACAGCCCCTCCAGCTCCCAGCGCGCCTCGGGCACGTTCTGGAGCGCCAGCATCACCTGGAACAACGGATTGCGCGCCGCCGAACGGGCCGGATTCAGCTCGTCGACCAGCCGTTCGAACGGCACGTCCTGATGGGCGTACGCCGCCAGATCCGACTCACGAACACGCGCCAACAAGTCACCGAACGACGGATCACCGGAAACGTCGGACCGCAGGACGAGCGTGTTGACGAAGAGCCCGGCCAAATCTTCCACCTGCGCGTCCGACCGACCTGCGACCGGGGTGCCGACGCACACGTCCTCCCCCGCGCCCATCCGCGCCAACAACACGACCAACGCGGCATGGACCACCATGAACATCGTCGTCCCGCTCTGCGCGGCCAGCTCCACCAAACGCGCATGCGTCACCGCATCCACGTCGACGGGCACCACGCCACTGCGGAACGACGGCACCGCCGGACGCGGACGATCGAACGGCAACACGGTCTCCTGCGGGGCCCCCGCCAACTCCCCACGCCAGAAAGCAACCTGCCCCGCACCCGCACTCTCCGGGTCGTCCAGATCCCCCAGCACCTCGCGCTGCCACAACGCGTAATCCGCGTACTGCACCGGCAACGGCTCCCACCCCGGGACCTCACCGGCCAACCGAGACCGGTACGCCGCCTCAAGGTCGTTCGCCAGCACACCCATCGACCACGCATCCGTGGCGATGTGATGCGCCACCAACAGCAGAACCCACTCCGCCTCTGCAACCCTCAACAGGGTGGTCCGCCAAGGCAGTTCAACCGCCAGATCAAATCCACGCCCGGCCTCCGAGGCGAGCACGTCACGCCAACGATCGCCGGCCTCCACCAGCACCAACTCCGGACGGCCGCTCGCACCCGCCAGCACCTGCTGGTACGGCATGCCCTCCACATCCGGGAAGACCGTCCGCAGACTCTCGTGCCGATCCGCCACATCACCCAACGCCGCCCTGAGCGCCGTCACATCGAGCCGACCCGAGAGCCGCAGCGCGAAGGGCAGGTTGTACGCGGCAGCGCCGGCCCCCTCGACGTCGCCACCGTCCATCCGGTTCAGGAACCACATCCGCTGCTGCGCGAACGACAACGGCACCCGCTCCGGACGCTCCCGCCGCCCCAACGCCACACCCGCCGACACCCCAGCACCGTCGACCAGCCGCGCCACCCCCGCCACCGTCGGCTCCGCGAACACCTCACGGACACCAACCGAGACCTCCAGCACCGAACGGACACGCGCGATCAACCGCATCACCAGCAGCGAATCACCACCCAACGCGAAGAAGCCCTCCTCCGCACCCACCCGCTCCAGGCCCAGCACCTCCGCGAACAACCCGCACAGGACCACTTCCGTAGGCGTCACCGGACCCCGGGAGCCACCGGCCCCGAGATCAGGGGCAGGAAGCGCAGCCCGATCCACCTTCCCGTTCACCGTCAACGGCAACACATCCCGCACCACCACGGCCGACGGCACCATGTAGTCCGGCAACCGGGTCGCCGCGAACGCCCGCAGCTCGCCACCGTCGACATCGTCGGCATCCCCGACGACGTAACCGACCAGCCGACCCTCCCGCACCACCACCACGGCCTGCTCGACCCGCGGATGGGCCGCAAGGGCAGCCTCGACCTCACCCAACTCCACCCGGAACCCCCGGATCTTCACCTGCTCGTCCGCCCGCCCGACGAAGGTGAGTTGGCCGTCCGCGGTCCAGCGGACCAGATCCCCGGTCCGATACATCCGACCGCCACCGCCACCGTCTCCGTCGCTGCCGTCGCCGAACGGGCACGCCACGAACCGCTCCGCCGTCAGATCCGCACGCCCCGCATAACCCCGCGCCAAACCAACCCCCGACACATACAACTCACCCACCACACCTACCGGCACCGGCTGCAAAAACCCATCCAGCACGAACACCCCCGCATTCCGCAACGGACGCCCGATCGGAACACTCCCCCCAACACCCACACCCACCGAATCCGCATCCAACGGCAAACTCATCGCCGCACACACCGTCACCTCCGTCGGACCATACGCATTCACCATCCGACGCCCCTCCGACCACCGCCCCACCAACCCCGGCGCGCACACCTCGCCCGCCACCACCAACGTCTCCAACTCGTCCAACAACCCCTCCTCCACCGCCAACACCCCCGGCGGCACCGTCACATGCGTCACCCCCCAACGACCCACCACCTCACCCATCGACACCACCGGCGGCAAACCTCCTACCCCCACCACCACCAACACAGCCCCCGACCCCCACGCCACACACAACTCCGACACCGCCGCATCAAAACTCAACGACGCAAACTGCAACACCCGCGACCCCACACCCACCCCAAAACGCTCACCCTGCGCCCCCGCCAAATTCGCCAACCCAGAATGAGAAACCACCACACCCTTCGGCCGCCCCGACGAACCCGACGTGTAGATCACATACGCCGCATTGGCAGCGCGCAGCGGCGCCGTGCGCTCGGCGTCGACCACGCGGCCTGGCGTGCGCCGCGCCACCGCCGCCGCGACCTCCGGATCGTCCAGGGCGATCGCCCGCGCCCTCACGGACTCGGGCAGTGCCTCGCGGCCGGCCTCGGTGCACAGCACCGCGGTCGGGTCGGCGTCCTTCAGCACCAGAGCAATCCGGTCCGCCGGATACGCGGGGTCCAGCGGGACGAAGGCCCCGCCGGCCATCGACACCGCCAGCAGTGCCACCAGGGTGTCCGCCGACCGCTCGGCGACCACGGCGACCCGCTGCTCGGGCCCCACCCCCATGGCGATCAGGTGCCGCGCCAGGCGGCCTGCCTCGTCCTCCAACTCGGCGTAGCCGAAAGTCCGCTCTTCCGACTCCAGGGCCACCGCGTCCGGTGTCCGCCGCACCTGCGCGGCGAGCAGTTCGGGCAGCGTCGAGGCGGGTACTTCGGGCTGGATGTCGTGCCAGTCCCGGGTCACCCGGGCGAGTTCGTCGCCGTCCAGCAGCCCGATGCGTGCCAGCGGTGCGTGCGGGTCCGTGACGAAGCCCTCAAGCACGTGTTGCAGCGCGGCGAGCACCCGCTCGGCGTGGGAACGGTCGAACAGGTCGGTCCGGTGGTCGAGTTGCAGCTCCATCCGCTCGCCCGGTGCGACGATCAGGCCGAGCGGATAGTGGCTGGCGTCCCTGGTCCTGCCGTCGAGACGGATGGTGAGGGAGTCAGGGCCGTCCGGCACCGCGTCCGCCGAGCGGGGATAGTTCTCGTACACCACCAGCGTGTCGAACTCGGCGCCCGGCCCTGCGAGCTGCCTGATCTCGGTGAGCCCGAGGTGCTGGTGACCCAGCAGAGCCACCTGGCGCGTCTGAAGCGCGGAGAGCAGGTCGGCGACGGTGAGGCCGCCGGCCAACTCGACCCGGACCGGCAGGGTGTTGATGAACAGGCCGATGAGCGAGTCGGCGCCCGGCAGGTCCGTGGGGCGGCCGGCGACCGTGGTGCCGAACACCACGTCCTGCCGTCCGGCCAGCCGGGCGAGGACGACCGCCCACGCGCCCTGGACCACTGTGGCCATGGTGACGCCGAGCTCACGGGCCAGTGCGTCCAGTGCCCGCGTCAGCTCTTCGGTGCACTCGGCGAGCACCGCCTCGGGACGCAGGGGTGCCCGGGCGGGGTCGGCCGGGGCGACCAGGGTGGGCTCGTCCGCTCCGGCCAGTTCCGCGCGCCAGGCGGTCCGCGCCGCTTCCCGGTCCTGCCGGCCCAGCCAGGCCAGGTAGTCGCGGTAGGAGCGGGCCGGGGGCAGCGCCCGGACATCGCCCCCGGTCCGGTAGAGCGTCGACAGTTCGTCCACCAGGATCGGCAGCGACCAGCCGTCGAGCACGATGTGATGGGTCGTCATCACCAGCCGGTGGCGCCGCTCGCCAAGGCGGATCAGCAGCACCCGCAGCAGCGGGCCTCGCGCGAGGTCGAAGCCCACCGACAGCTCCGCCTCGGACAGCCGGGTCGCTTCCGCCTCCGCCTCGGCCGCCGGCAGGCCGCTCAGGTCGGCCTCCTGCCAGGGGAGTTCCGCGTGCCGGACGACGACCTGCACCGCCTGGCCCGACCTGCGCCGGCGGAAGCCGGCCCGCAGGGCGCCGTGGCGGGCGATCAGGCCCTCCCAGCAGCGGCGGAGCCGATCGGCGTCCAGCGGCCCGTCGAGGGCCAGGGCTCGCTGTCCGGTGTACACGTCGGACGCCCCGTCCCCGAAGGAAGCGTGGAACAGCAGCCCCTCCTGGAGCGGGGACAGCGGCCAGATGTCGTCGATGGCGATCGGGGTCCGGGTCATCGCGTACGTCTCCTCATAGCGGTAACAGAGGTCACAGCGGTCACGGCGGTCACAGCTTCGGTTCGGCAGCACGGGCGGAGCAGGGGCGGAGCAGGGGCGGAGCAGGGGCGGAGCAGGGGCGGAGCAGGGGCGGAGCAGGGGCAGAGCAGGGGCAGAGCAGGGGCAGAGCAGGGGCAGAGCAGGGGCAGAGCATCAGAGGGTGGAGGGATCAGAAGCTGGAGGGATCAGGGGGCTGAGGTCGGGAGACGGGAGGGGTGGGATCAGTTGAGGTCGTCGGCGAACTCGGACTCCAGGGCCTCGATCTCGTCCTGGTCGAGATCGAGCAGCGCGAAGTCGGAGGGTGTGTGGCCGCCGGCCGACGGATCGGCGGTGTGGACGGCAAGGCCCTCCAGCAGTTCCAGCCAGGTCTGGCCGAGGCGCTCCGCCCGGCTCTCGCCGAGCAGCGTTCCGGGCCAGCTCAGCGTGAGCGTGAGCAGGGGCCCGTCCGGGGTGTCCGCCACGACGGCGCCGGCGGCCAGCACATGCGGCACCGGCATGTCCGGGTCCGCCGTTCCGACCATCGCGGTCTCCCCGGCCGGCTGCCAGGCGCGGACCGGGCTTCCGGGCGTTCCGGCGGCGGCGAACCGGCCCAGGTAGTTGAAGCCGATCTCCGGGGTGGGAAGATCCGCCAGCACCCGTGCCGTGTCCGGATTCGCACGGCGGAGCAGGCCGTGGCCCAGCCCGTCCCCGGGCACCGCCTGCACCTGCTCCTTCACCCGCTTGACCAGCCCGCCGGCGGAGGCACCGCCGGCCGCGGCATCCGCCAGGTCCAGCCCCGACACCTCCAGCCGCAGGGGATGCGCCGCGGTGAACCAGCCCACCGTCCGGGACACGTCCATGCCCTCCGACAACGGCTCGCGGCCGTGCGCCTCGACCTCCACCAGCAGTCCGGCGCCGCCGGGGTGCGGACGCCATCGCGCCACGGCTCCGGCCAGCGTTGCCAGCAGCACCTCGTGCACGCCGCAGTGGAAGAGCGCCGGGGTACGGCCGACCAGGACGGCGCTGCGGTCGGCGGGGACCGTCCACTCGCGGCGGGAGAGGGTCCGGACGGTGTCACGGGCCGGGTCGAGGGAACGGACCCCGCCCACGGTCCGCGCGTCGGCCCCGGACAGCAGACCCACCCAGCCGTCCAGCTCCGCCAACCGCTCCGCGCTCCGCGCCGAGCGCTCCAACTGCCGTGCCCAGGAACGGAACGAGGTGCCACCGGCCCGCAGGACGCTCTCGGGCTCACGGCCGGCGGCCACGGCCTCGCAGGCCGCCCGCAGATCCGGTATCAGCACCCGCCACGACACCCCGTCGACCACCAGGTGGTGCGCCACCAGGGCCACCCGACCGACGCGGTCCGGGCCGGCGTCCACCCACACCGCGACCACCATCACGCCGGCCACCGGGTCCAGTCGGTCGATCGCGTCCCTGGCCGCGCCGGCGGTCACGTCGTCCAGACGGTCGTCGGGGACACCGACGGCGTCCACGCGCACGACGCGCCCGGACGCATCCACCGTGCCGGGTTCCGGCACCACGAGCACCGGGTCATCCGGCCCACCCCCGACCCGGGCCCGGAGCATGCCGTGCGCGGCGAGCACCGCCCCCAGCCCCGCTGCCAGCACATCCGTCCCCAGCCCGGCGGGCGCGCCCACGGCCATCCACTGCGCGAACCGCGGCCGCAGCGCGTCCGCGCCCACGGCCCGCATCACCGGCGTCCACGGCACCTCGCCGACACCGCCGTCCTCGATCTGCTCCGACGCGTGCGCGGTCGCGACCGCCACCGACGCGAGCCGCTCCGGGGTCTTCTCCTCGAAGACCTGGCGGGGCGTCACCACCCAACCGGCCCGGCGGGCGCGGGAGGCGAGCAGCATCGACATGATCGAGTCGCCGCCCAGCTCGAAGAACCCGTCCCCGACCCCTGCCTCCTCCAGGCCCAGCACCTCGGCGAACAAGGCGCAGAACGCCTCCTCGGCGGAGGTCGCGGGCGCACGGGTGGCAACGGACGTGAGGTCGGGGACGGGCAGGGCCGCGCGGTCGATCTTGCCGTTGACGGTCAGCGGGAAGGCGTCCAGCACCACCACCGCCGACGGGACCATGTACTCCGGCAGTCTCGTCGCCGCGTGGGCCCGTACGGCGTCCGCGTCCATGTTCGCGTCCACCGCTCCGACGACGTACCCGGTCAGCCGACCGCCGTGCGCCAGCACCACCGCCCGCGCCACACCGGGATGGGCGGCTAGGACGGCCTCGACCTCGCCGAGTTCGACGCGGAAGCCGCGGATCTTCACCTGTTCGTCCGCCCTTCCCACGAACGCCAGTTGGCCGTCCGCGGTCCAGCGGGCCAGGTCACCGGTGCGATACATCCGGCCGTCGCCGCCGCCGTCGAACGGGCACGCGACGAACCGTTCCGCCGTCAGGTCGGTCCGCCCGATGTACCCACGAGCCAGGCCGGCCCCGGCGACGTAGAGGTCACCGGTGATCCCTACGGGGACCGGCCGGAGGTAGGCGTCGAGGACGTAGGTACGGACGTTGGGCAACGGACGACCGATCGCCGGCGCCGGGTCCTGACCGGTGATGCCCTCCTCCAACAGGACGGCGGTAGAGATGACGGTCGCCTCGGTCGGACCGTACGTGTTCCACACCCGCGCGTTCTCACGCCACCTCGCCGCCAGGCCGGCCTCCAACCGCTCCGCACCCAACACCCAATTGCCCACCCCAGGAACCGCCTCCGGCTCCAACACCCCCAACAACGACGGCACCACACTCGCCACATCGACACCCGCCGCCCCCACCATCCGCGCCAACTGCGTACCGTCCAGCCGCTCTTCGGACGACGCCACCGCCAAGGCCCCACCCCCGGCCAGGGTGACCGCCACATCCAGCACCGCCGCGTCAAAACTGAACGACGCGAACTGCAACGCCACCACCCCCGGCTCCACGCCAAGAACAGGACGCATCGCCGCCGCCAAATTCGCAACCGAAGCGTGAGCGACCGCCACACCCTTCGGCCGCCCCGTCGACCCCGACGTATAGATCACATACGCCAACTGGTCAGAGACAACCTCAGGCAGACCGCCCCCATCACACCCCACCTCATCCAGCAGGACCGTCTCGACATCCGCCGACAACCGACCAGCGGTCTCAGGCGTCACCAACACCAACTCGGCGCCGCTGTCGGCCACCATGAACACCAGCCGCTCCGACGGATACTCCGGGTCCAGCGGCACATACGCCCCACCGGCCTTCCACACCCCCAGGATCGCCACGACCATCTCCGCCCCGCGCGGAAGGCACAGCCCCACCCGCGACTCCCGACCCACACCCCGCGCCACCAACCCCCGCGCCAGAGCATCAGAACGCGCATCCACCTCCGCATACGACAGCGCCCGACCCCCCGACCACAACGCCACCGCGTCCGGAGTCTCGGTCACCCACCCACGGAAACGGTCCAGCACCGTGCCGAACTCAAACGGCCGCGCCGTGGCATTCCACTCCTCCACGACCGCAGACCGCTCGGACTCCTCCAGCAACTCGATCTCGCCCAACCGCACCCGCGGATCGGCCGCCACCTGCTCCAACACCCGCACCAGGCGGCGAACCATCCGCAGGGCATCGCGACGACCGAACACGTCGGACCGGTAGTCGAGACGGATCGCAAGGGCGTCGGCCGGGGTGACCCCCAGCGCCAGCGCGAAGTTGGTCGACTCGCGGAGTTCGGTGCCCGCGAGCGACAGTTCGTCACCGACCGGCTGGACATCGAGGTCGCCCGGGTAGTTCTCGAAGGCGAGCAGCGTGTCGAAGGTCGCGCCGGGACCGGCTGCCCGCTGGGCCGCGCTCAGCCCCACGTGCTGGTGGTCGAGGAGCGCCGACTGCCGCGCCTGGAGGGCCTGGAGCGCCTCGCGCACCGAACGGGCCGCGTCCAGATCGACACGCACCGGCAGCGTGTTGATGAACAGGCCGAGCATCGTCTCCATGCCCGGAAGTTCCGCCGGGCGCCCTGCCACCGTCGCGCCGAACACCACCTCGCGACGGCTCGTCAGCTGGCCCAGCACCATCCCCCAGGCCAGCTGGATGACGGTGTTGAGTGTCACGCCGGCGCCACGGGCGACCCGCTCCAGGTCGCGGAGCAGTTCGGCGCCGGCGCGGTCGGTCACCCGGTCCAGGACGACGGCGGCCGCCGCGCTCGGCTCGGTCGGCGCGACCAGCGTCGGCTCCTCGATCGGCGCCAGTTCGGCCTGCCACGCCTCCAGCGCCGCCGCCGTGTCCCGACCGGCCAGCCACGTCCAGTACGGCCGCGCCGACACGGACGCGGCAAGTCCGTCCGCCCGGCCACCGGCCGCGTAGAGCACCCACAACTCGCGCAGCATCAACGGCAGCGACCAGCCGTCCAGCAACAGGTGGTGCAGCGTCACCACCAGCCGGGCCCGGTCGGCGCCGGTCCGGATCAGGGCCACCCGCAGCAGTGGCGGCGCGCCGAGGTCGAACCGCGCGGACCGCTCCTCGGCACCCACCCGATCCGCGGCGTCCTCGCCCAGCCCCGTCAGGTCGACCTCGCGCCATGGCAGTACAGCGCGGCCGACGACCACCTGCACCGGACCTGCCGCGCCCGCCACCTGCACGAACCCGGCGCGCAGCGCCGCGTGCCGATCGAGCAGCGCCTGCCACGACGCGTGCAGCCGGGGCCCGTCCACGTCGCCGTCGAGTGTCAGGACCAGCTGCTCGACGTATACGTCCGCACCCTTGTCGTCGAAGAGCGAGTGGAACAGCAGGCCCTCCTGGAGCGGCGCGACGGGAAGGACGTCCACCAGCTCCGGAACCGCCGACTCGATCTCCTCCACACCGGCCTGGTCCAGCGCGACCAGCGGGAAGTCCGACGGGGAGTGACCACCCGCCCCGGCCCCGACATCCGCCACCAGTTCGGCGAGCACCCGCGCCCACGCCGCCAGCAGTCCGCGCGTCCGGTCCTCGCCCATCAGCCGTTCCGGGCACGCCGCTCTCAGCTCCAGCACCGCACCGCCCGCTGAGTCGCGTACCGACCCCAGCAGTTCCACGGCGTGCATCGGCGGGGCATCGGGGGCGCTCCGGGCCCTGAATCCCTCGGTCGCCGCTCCTCGGCCCAGGTAGTTGAAGCCGACCTGGGCCGAGGGAAGGGCCGCCAGTTCTTCGGCCGTGTCCGGGTTGACGTGCCGCAGCAGCCCGTAACCGAGGCCGTCACCCGGGACGGCCCGCACCTGTTCCTTCGCCCGCCGCACCGACGTGTCGCCGTCCGTGCTCAGCCGTACCGGACGCGAGGCGGTGAACCACCCCACCGTCCGCGACAGGTCCATCCCCTCGGCCAGCGGCACCCGGCCGTGTCCCTCGACGTCCACCAGGAACCCGCCCACGCCGGCCCACTCGCCGACCGCCCCCGCCAGCCCCGCCAGCAACACCTCGTCCACTCCCGCGTGGTACGCCGCCGGGACCGCTGTCAGCAGCGCCGCCGTGATCTCCGCCGGTACGGTCACGGCCACCTCGCGAACTGTCGCACCCACATCCACACCGGGGTCCAGTGCGGCGTCCGTCAGCAGCGGGTCCGGGCCGTCGCCCGCCAGCACCGCCCGCCACGCCCCCAGCTCGGCCACCCGCTCCGGGCGCCCCGCCTCCACCGCCAACTCCCGGGCCCACGCCCGGAACGGCACCGGTACGGGGTCCAACTCCACGGCGTGTCCAGCGGCGAGTGCGTGGTACGCGGACCACAGGTCCGGCAGGAGCACCTGCCAGGACACCGCGTCGACGACCAGGTGGTCGGCCACCACGACCAGCCGCCCAGGTGCCTCCGGCCCCGCGTCCAGCCACACCACCTGCAGCATCACCCCGGCCGCAGGGTCCAGGCGTACCACCGCCGCGTCGATCTCCGCGTCCACCAGGGCCACCAATGCCGCCGGGTCCGGGTGGTGCGCTCCCGCGGCATCGACGCGCGCCACCAGCCCGTCGACCGACACCGCGTCGCCCGCCTCCGGCACCATCAGCAGCCCGGGCTCCACCACCAACCGTGCTCCCAGCACCTCATGGCGCTCCACCAGGGCCGCGACCGCCGCCCGCAGCGCCGCCTCGTCCAGTCCCGCAGGGGCCTCCACCACCACCGACTGCACGACGGCGCGCACGCTGCCGGCACCGACCCGGTCCAGTACTTCCCGCATCACCGGTGTCAGCGGCACCTCACCAGCGGCGGTGTCCGCCGGGCGCGCGCCGTCAGCCGTCCCGTCGACCGGCGTCGCCACGGCGGCCAGCCTTGCCGGCGTCCGTAACTCGTGCACCTGGCGGGCCCCGACGACCAGACCCGCGCGGCGGGCCCGCGACACCACCAGCATCGCGGTGATCGAGTCGCCGCCCAGCTCGAAGAAGCTGTCCCCGGCTCCGACCGCAGCCGCCTCCACGCCCAGCACCTCCGCGAACAGCGCACGCAGCGTCTGCTCGGCGCCGCTCGACGGGGCGTGCGCATCGGCGGACCCGAGGTCGGGCGCGGGCAGGGCGGGACGGTCGATCTTGCCGTTGACGGTCAACGGGAGCGCTTCCAGCGCGATGACCACCGACGGAACCATGTACTCCGGCAACCGCGTGGCGGCGAAGGCCCGCACGTCCGGCCCGTCCGCATCGCCGACGGTGTAGCCGACCACCCGCCCGTCCCGCACCACCACCACGGCCTGCTCGACCCGCGGGTGGGCGGCCAGGACGGCCTCGACCTCGCCGAGCTCGACGCGGAAGCCGCGGATCTTCACCTGCTCGTCCGCCCGCCCGACGAAGGCCAGTTGGCCGTCCGCGGTCCAGCGGGCCAGGTCCCCGGTGCGGTACATCCGGCCGCCGTCGCTGCCGTCGCCGCCGCTGATGTCGTCGAACGGGCAGGCCACGAACCGTTCCGCCGTCAGATCGGTCCGCCCGATGTACCCACGAGCCAGACCCTCGCCCGCGATGTACAACTCGCCCACCACGCCTACGGGAACGGGCCGGAGGAAGGCATCCAGGACGTAGGTACGGACGTTGGGCAACGGACGGCCGATCGCCGGCGCCGGGTCCTGACCGGTGATGCCCTCCTCCAACAAAACGGCCGTGGTGATGACGGTGGCCTCGGTCGGACCGTAGGTGTTCCACAGCCGGCCCCCCGCCCGCCACCTCGCCGCCAGGCCGGCCTCCAACCGCTCCGCACCCAACACCCAATTGGCCACCCCGGGAACCGCCTCCGGCTCCAACACCCCCAACAACGACGGCACCACACTCGCCACTTCGACACCCGACGCACCCACCATCCGCGCCAGCTGCGTAGCGTCCAGCCGCTCCTCGGACGAGGCGATCGCCAACGCCCCACCCCCGGCCAGGGTGACCGCCACATCCAGCACCGCCGCGTCAAAACTGAACGACGCGAACTGCAACGCCACCACACCCGGCTCCACGCCAAGAACAGGACGCATCGCCGACGCCAAATTCGCCACCGACGCATGCGTCACCCCCACACCCTTCGGCCGCCCCGTCGACCCCGACGTATAGATCACGTACGCCAACTGGTCAGGAGCAACTACCGGCAACTCCCCCACTCCGCTCTCCAGATCGTCGAGCAGGACCCTCTCGACATCCCCAGGAAGGCGGTCCGCCGTCTCATCCGCGACAAGGACCAACTCAGCGCCGCTGTCAGCGACCATGAACGCCAACCGCTCCGACGGATACTCCGGGTCCAACGGCACATACGCCCCACCCGCCTTCCACACCCCCAACATCGCCACCACCATCTCCACCCCGCGCGGAAGGCACAGCCCCACCCGCGACTCACCACCCACACCCCGCGCCACCAACCCCCGCGCCAAGGCATCGGACCGCCCATCCACCTCCGCATACGACAACCCCCGACCCCCACACCACACCGCGACCGCATCCGGAGTCTCAACCGCCCACCCCCGGAACCGCTCCACCACCGTCGACGCGTCCACCTCCCGCGCCGTGGCATTCCATCCGCTCACCACCAGGGCACGCTCGTCGTCCCCCAGCACTCCGATCCGCCGCACCGGCACCGTCGGGTCGCCGACCGCGCGCTCGACGAAGCCGACCAGCGATCGACGGACCCCCCGCACCCACGCCCGGTCGTAGAGCGCCGCGTTCGCCTCTACGGTGATGTCGATCCCCGAGCCCGTCCGGTCGACCAGCACCCCGAAGTCCTCGACCAGCCGGGTGGACACGTCCCGTGCCACGCCCCGGCAGTCACCGAAGGCGAGTTCCCCGGTCCGCGGCAGGATGTTCACGTACGGCCCGAAGTGCCAGCGGTCGCCTTCCGGCCAGCCCAACTCCCGGCGCAGCCACTCGCCGCGGTACCGCTGGTGCCGGAGCAGTTCGCCGACGGCCGCGTCGGCCGTCCGGGCGAGGTCGATCAGGTTCGCCGCGGCCGGCACCGGGAACCGCAGGGGCAGCATGTTCGCCCTGGTCATGCGGGCGCGCAGATCCGCCTCGCCCACGCGGCCGGTCAGGGGCAGGCTGAGCAACGCTTCCGCCGACCCGGCCATGCCGCTGACGTAGGCGCCGGCGGCGGCGACCAGCAGCCGGGACGTCCGCAGGCCGGACCCGCCGGCCGCGGCGCGCAGCGCGTCGACCGCGGCGGGGGTCAGGCCACCCGTCTCCCGCAGTACTGCCCCGCCTCCGGTGCCGGCTTCACCGCCCCGTGGAAACCCGGAGACGCCGGAAAGGCGGGAGCTTTCCGCCATCTCCGGCCGATCCGAGAATCGGTCGTACAGATAGCGCCGATCGTCCTCGAATTCGGCCGAGTTCCGATACCTCGCCTCCTCGTCAAGCGCCTTGCTCAACGAGATGCTTTCGGAATTCTGGTACGCACCGCCCGCGACGGACGCCGAATACACCTCGGCGACCCGGCGTGCCATCAGCGTGCACCCGTGACCGTCGAGCAGCAGGTGGTTGTAGCCCTGGAACCAGCAGTGCCGGTGGGAATCGATTCTGAAGAGCACGAAAGAGAAAAGGCGCGCTCCGAGCGGGTTCTCCACGCCGGCGAGTTCCTGGCGCATCCGGGTCTCGGTCCACGCCCGCCGGTCGTCGCCGTCTTCGTCCGGTTCCTCGATGCGCAAGGTCCATGGCCGGGCGGCGTGCGGCACGGCGCGCACCCCGCCGACCGCGTCCTCGGCGAATCGCACGCCGAGGATCTCCGTCTCCTCGACCGTCCGGCGCAGCGCGGCCTCGAAGGCGGGCACGTCCAGGGCACCCGTGATCTGCACGGCCTGCCCGACGCTGTAGAGCGCGCGCGGGCCCCCCAGGCGCTGCGCGTGCCAGATGCCCTCCTGGCCGTCGGACAGGGAGATACCGCCATCGATTCGCTCGCTCATGCCTACCCCCGATCCGTATTCCCACTTCATGGGCATGCGGCTGCCCAAGCACCATTTCGTGGGAAACGCAAGGCAAAGAGCTTCCGCTCGGGAAGCTCGTTGAGAATCTCATCCCGTGTGCCGAAAATCCCGGTGGAACGTCGAACAAAGCCCGTTCACAGCCGGTCCGGTCACACAGAACGATACCTATCGGGCGGCTCCGTCCAACCCGCCGTCCTGGTCACTTGGACGCGGTCGCGGCGCGCGCCTGCGGCCAACGCTCGTATCGTTCCGTTCCCTTGACGGGAAGGGGAAAGGAGACCTCGATGACGAGCCCGCCGCCCGGCCTGGCGTGGGCGCTGAGGGTGGCGTCGTGGGCCGCGGCGATGGCCCGGACGATCGACAGGCCGAGGCCGTGGTGGCCGTCGCCCGCTGTGCGGCGCATGCGCTGGAACGGTTCGAAGAGCTGGTCCACGCGGTCCTGCGGGACTTCGGGGCCGGTGTTGGAGACCGTGAGGACGGCGCGCCGGTCGTGCCGCCGGACGGTGATGTCCATGCTGCCGTCGGGCACGTTGTAGTAGGCGGCGTTGTGCACCAGGTTGGCGACCAGCCGCTCCAGGAGCGCGGTGTCGCCGGCGACCGGCGCCGGCTCGGTGCGGTCCACGATCCGCACGCCGCGCCGCTGGGTCTCCGTCAGCTGGGTGAGCAGCACGGACTTGGTGACGTCGGCCAGGTCGACGGGCTCGGTCCGGTCCATGCCCCGCTCGCTGACGGCCAGGGTGAGCAGAGACTCCAGCAGGGCTCCCTGGTGGGTGCTGATCCGCAGCAGGCGCTCGAAGTTCTCCCGGAAGGACTGGGCGGTGGCGTCGGGGTCGAGGAGTGACTCCTCCAGGAGGGCGCGTTCCACGGTGAGCGGGGTGCGCAGCTCGTGGGCGGCGTTGGCGACGAAGCGCTTGTGGGACTCCAGGGCGGCTTCGAGCCTTTCGAGGAGTCCGTCGACGCTGTCGGCGAGTTCGCTGATCTCGTCGCGGGGGCCCTCGACGGCGAGGCGCTCGTGCACGTTGCTGGCGGAGATCCGGCAGACGCCGGCGTTGAGCGTGCGCATGGGCCGGAGCACCCGCCGGGCCAGGAGCCAGCTGAGCACGATGGAGATCGCCGCCATGATGGCCAGGGCCGTTCCGGACTGCACGAGGAGGTCGTGCATCTGGGCGCGGTGCAGCTGGGCGGATTGCCTGCGCATCTGGTCGTCGAGCCAGTTGGTGACGGCCGGCGGGGACGCGGAGCCCGGGCCGAGCGGGATGACCGTCTGGGGTTGCGGAGCGCCCCCTGGCGGGGCGCTGACCGGTGGGAGGCTGCCCGGCGCTCCGTGGAAGGCGGTGACCACGCTGTGGATGGGGTGGTTGACGAGCAGGTAGGTGATGCTGAGCAGGACGGCGCCGGAGGCGATGAACAGCAGCCCGAAGAGCATGGCGAAGCGGACCCGGACCCGGCGGGGCGTGAGGACGCGGATCAGGGCGCGTGCCCGAGTCGCGGCGGCGGAGCGGCGCAGGCGGTCGCGGGTGCGGGTCAGGAGGGTGGTCGCCATGTCAGATCCGGTAGCCCTCTCCCGGAACGGTCCGGATCACGGAGCGGTCGACGAGTTTTGTCCGGAGCCGGTTGACCGTGGCCTTGACGGTGGTGGTGCCGGGATCGGCGATCTCGTCCCAGACCTTGGCGAGGAGTTCGCCGGTGGTCACGGTGCGGCCGCGCGCGCCGAGCAGGCATTCCAGGACCCCGAACTCCTTCGCGGTGAGCGGTAGTTGAGTGCCGTCGTGGCTGGCGGTGCGGCGGGCGGGGTCGAGCCGCAGGGGGCCGCGGACGAGCACGGGCTGCCGTACGGGGTGGGCGCGGCGGCTGAGGGCGCGGGTGCGGGCGAGGAGTTCGGCCCAGGCGAAGGGCTTGGCGAGGTAGTCGTCGGCGCCCAGGCTGAGGCCCTCGACACGGTCGGCGATGGTGGCGGAGGCGGTGAGCATGAGCACCTTGGTACGGATGCCGTCGGCGGCGAGTTCGGCGCAGACCTCGTCGCCGTGCACGTCGGGGAGGTCGCGGTCGAGGATGACGACGTCGTAGTCGGCCTCCAGGACGAGGTCGAGCGCGGTCCTGCCGTCGTAGGCGGTGTCGACGGCGAAGCCCTCGCGGCGGAGCACTCTGGTGATCGAGTCCGCGAGTTCCGTGTGGTCCTCCACCACCATTACTCTCATCGTTCCCCCTACGAGACACGGGTCACCGACGGCAGGGTCCCCCACCCCGGGTCACACCCCGGTTACTGCGTTCACAGGCTGGCGCACCGGCCCGCGCCTGGCAACAGCACCCGGCTCCGCGACCCCGCCGCGTGGCCCGGGTCCGGCCGGGCGGCTCCTCTCCGGCCGGGCGGCTCAGATGCGGTATCCGGCGTGCGGCAGCGTCTCGATGACCGGCGGGTCCCCGAGCTTGCGGCGCAGTCGGCTGACGGTGACCTTCACGGTGTTGCTGAACGGGTCGGCGTCCCGGTCCCAGGCACGCTCCAGCAGTTCCTCGGCGGAGACGACGGAGCCGCCGGCGGCGAGCAGCACCTCGAGTACGGCCATTTCCTTCGGTGACAGGTCCAGCTTGCGCCCGCCGCGCAGCGCCGTGCGGCGGGCGGGGTCGAGTGCGATGTCGCCGCGGGTGAGGACCGGGGGCACGGCGGGCTGGTCGCGTCTGCCCAGGGACTGCACGCGGGCGATGAGTTCGGCGAGGGAGAACGGCTTGGCCAGGTAGTCGTCGGCGCCCAGGTCCAGGCCGTCGACGCGGTCGGCGATGGAGCCGGAGGCGGTGAGCATCAGGACGCGCGACGGGCTGCGCTGCCGGACGAGTGCCTGGCAGATCTCGTCGCCGTGCACGAGCGGCAGGTCGCGGTCCAGGACGATGACGTCGTACGCGCCCGAGGAGGCGCGGCTCAGCCCCAGCTCCCCGTCGTGCGCCAGCTCCACGTCCATGGCGTTCCGGCGCAACCCCCTCGCGACGCTCTCCGCGAGATCCCTGTGGTCTTCCACGATCAGTACCCGCATATCCCCACCTTCTCAGGCGGAGCATCACACGGCGGTAACAGGCGACGCGGGGCCCCGCCGGGGGCGTGCAGGACATCGCCCCTACGGCGGTGGGAGGCAGACCTGCCGCCGGCGGCGCCGCAACGTCGAGACGCGAGACGCCCGAGGCCAGGCATGACCTGCCAGGATGTCTCCGGCAACGGAAGAGCGAACACTCGTGCGTGGCGCGACCGATGATGGGTCCGGAGTGCTCTCACGGCGGCGGCAACACATCGAAGGGGGCCCACCTGTGGTCGGAGAAGGCGACTCCTCGGCGGCGGCCCTGCGGAGCGTCGAGGAATGGAGTGCCCGGATTCACCGCGGCCTGCGGTCCGGCAGCCGGGTGGACGCCGAGGCCGTGCGACTGGCCTGCCTGCTGCTCGACTGGGGGCACGACGCCGACGTCGTCCGCGAGCTCGTCACGCGCGATCCGGCGCAGGTCCCCGCGCCGGAGATGGCCCGGCTGGCGGCGGAGCTGCTCCGGGTCTGCGGCTTCGACCCGGGGTTCGCGCTCGCCCCCGAGCGGCTGCCCGTCCTGGAACGGGCGGTGGAGAAAGTGGCGGCGGACTTCGCCGGCTGCACGGTCGTCGACGGCCTGCACCTCGTGCAGGTGGACGAGGCCGGCCCGCGCGCGCTGCTCGCGCTGGGCGACGGCACGCTGCTGAGCACGGGCAACGGCCTGGCCCCTTCGGCGGGAGACGATCCGGTCCACGCCCTGGTCGAGGTCGCGGCGGAGGTACAGGACGAGGTGGCCGCCCGGTTCCGGCTGGTCTGGCCGGTCTGCCGCGAACACGGCCTGGGCGTACGCCCGGCAGCGGCGGACGGCAGCGCGCGCTGGCGGTGCGCGGGCGGGCCGTCGGGGCACTTCGTGGGAGAGGTGGGCGCGTTGACCACCCCGGTCACGCCGGGCACCCCGAGCACGCCGAGCACCCCGAGCACCCCGAGCACGCCGGTCACGCCGGTCACGCCGAGGAGAGTTGTTCCGCTATCTCCTTCACCCACGCGGCCGTCTTCGTCGGGTCGTTGAGGGAGTTCGTCCATTCCTCGGGAGTCAGCCGTTGGTGGGTCGGGCCCGCCTTGAGGGCGATGAGGAGTGCCCTGGCCGAGTCCCGCATCTCGGCCGTGGTGTCGCCGCTCCCCTTGATGTCCGGCCCCGCCGCCAACGCGTGGATCTTGCGCGCCATGGCCTGGCGTTCGCCGTTCGCCACCTTCTTCCAGAACTTCAGGGCCTCCTTCAGCGCGTCCTCGCGGGTGGCGGGCTCCGCGGTGGTCTCGCCCTCCGCCGCCCAGCGTTCGGGGTGGCGGGCCCCGTCGTAGCGCTTCTTGCCCGCGCGGCCGGCCTTGTAGGCGGTGACGCCGAGGATGAGGCCGGCGGCGCCCGCGGCAAGGCCCCAGCCGACCGGGTTGCTCGCCAGTCCGGCGCCTCCCGCGGTGGCGGCGATCGCCGTCACCACGCCGCCCGCGGCCTTGGTGGACTCGCCGACGGCGGTGAGCGCCTGCTTGCCCATCTTGTTGCGCTGCTTGCCGAGCGCGTACGTGAGCACCGTGTTCATCGTGTTCACGTCTTCGGCCCGCCGGACGTCCCTGGCGGCGTCCCGGGCCTGGCCCATCGCCGCCCAGGCCGCGTCGATGGCGTCGGAGACCCGCTCCAGCCGGTCCTCGCCTTCATGGTCCCAGTGGGCATCCAGCGCGACGTACGCCTCGGCCGCGGCCCATTCGGCGTTCTGCTTCGCCTGGTTCAGCCGGGCCAGCGCCCCCTCGTCGGTGCGGTCGGGCTTCTCCAGGCCGTCCAGGGCACGGTACTTGCGGGCCGTCAGCCCGAAGCGGCGCGCGGCGCGCGCTCCCTTCACCGCGCCGGTGACGCTGGAGCCGATCCCGCTCGCCTCGCCCGCTTCCATGACGTGTGCCGCCTTCGCGGCCTTGGTCAACTCCTTGGCGACACTGAGGGCGTTGGTCCCCGCGCTGGTGGCGCTGACGACCGCCTCGGCCGTCTTGGAGGTGAACTTCTTGTGCGCCCCGTGGAAGGCGGCCCCGCTCTTGTGCTTGTCGGCGTCCTTCTTGGCCTTGGCCGCCTCCACGCCGCCGAGCATGGCCCCGACGGTCTCCGCGACCAGGCTTTCCGAGCCGGCGGCGCCCCCCGAGGAGGCGGCGGCGTGTTTGAGGCTGTCGTTGACCGTGGCGGAGGCGTGCTGGGAGAAGCCCGCGTTGGCGGGGACCTGGACGCCCTTGACGAAGGTGTCGACGAGTTCGAAGTTCTTCTTCAGGCGGTCGAGGACGGCGGCGATCCGGTCGCGATAACTCTGCGCTCCGGCCGACGCGTTGCGGTTCTCCGGCGCCCGCGCCGGCGCCCGCTCCGGCGCCTCCCCCTGCGCCGTGCCCCTGGCGCGCTGCACCATCGCGGCCGCGGCCCGGTTGCCCGCGCTGGACTGCACCGCGAGCAGGGCGCGTTCCGCCGGGTTGCCGGACAGGCTCCCCGCCCGGCTCCGATCCTGGCGCTGCCGGCTCGCCGTCAGGCCCACCCCGGGCGGACGTGCTGGTGTGCGGTGGACCGGGGTGCTCATCGACGTGCCTCTCGTGTGCCTGACGGGGCGTGGGGAGAGTAGCCGGGCAAGACGAACGGAGAAGGAGCAGCGGGAAAACATTCCACCCAGCCGCCGCCGGCCATCGTATGATCGGGCCGCACCGGCACGGCCGTCGTGCTGACCACGGAGCGCTACCCGGAAGGGCTGGACGAGAGCCTGCCATGGCCACCGCACTGATCATCGGCGACGTCCAGCAGGGCATCACCGGCAGTTACCCGTTCGCCCGACGCGTCGTGCCGCCGCTCACCGAACTGATCCCGCGCGCCCGCGCGGCCGGCGCCCTCGTGGTGTTCGTGCACTTCGCCATCCGCGCCAACGGGGCCGATCTGCCGCCGGGCAACGCGCTGTTCAGGTCGTTCCACGAAGCCGGCGACACCTTCCACGAGGGATCGGCCGGGACCGCGATCGCCCTGCCGGTCTCCGAGCAGGACGTCGTCGTGGTGAAACGGCGCGCCAGCGCGTTCGCCGGCACGGACCTCGACCTCGTCCTCCGCGCCGGCGGCGTCGACACGCTCGCGATCGCCGGCGTCGCGACCAGCGCGATGGTGGCCGCGACCTGCTACGACGCGGCGGACCGCGGCTACGGCGTGACCGTGCTGCGCGACGGTTGCGCCGACGGCGACACGGCGATGCACGACTTCTTCATGGACGCCGTCTTTCCGAGCCGGGGGTTCGAGGTCGTCTCCTGCGCCGAGTGGAGCGGACCGCGAGGCTGAGCCCGTACGGCGCCAAGTGCCGGACAGGCCAGACGAGTTCGCGCACGGTGGGCGGTGGCGCGTTGAAGGCCGCAGGGCCCGGGCGTTCCCGCCCGCACCGCCGTCCACAGTGGCGGCCGGCCGGCGAGCGGGACTTGCCAGGATGGCGCCGACGCCGCACCGCGCTCGCACCGGCCGTTCCGCGATCACTTCGGCCCAGACTCACCTGACGTGGCGGCGCCTACGAGTGGGGCGGGCACGCCGCGACCCTCGCGCAGCGGGCCGGCCTCAGCCCGGAACAGCTCCGGGCGACCGCCGAGCGCCGTACGCCGCTGTCTTCCGCGTGGCAGCCGCGCCACGCGGCACTCCTCCACGCCGTCGACGAACTGCACGACACGGCCCGGCTCTCGCAGCCCGCGTGGGACGCTCTGCGCGTCCACTACGAGGACGCCCAACTGCTCGAACTCCTCGTGCTCACCGGCTGGTACCGAACCATCAGCTACCTGGCCAACGGGTTGCTCATCGAGGAGGAGCCCTGGGGCGCGAGGTTCCCGGCGCCGTAGCGACGCCGCTGCGCGGCACGAGCGTTGCGCCGATCCCGATACGCCGGGAACCCGCCGCGGGATGATCGTCGGGCGGGGAACGCCCGCGATCGGCGGGCACTTGGGCGCGTTCGTCGCGCGGCTCGCCGCGGGCTTCCAGAGGCGGGCCGCCCGGGTCAGTCCCCGACCGGAACCGCGAGTTTCGCGTGGTCGGCGTCCGGCAGCCAGTCCCGCTCGGGGGCGTAGTCCAGCCAGCGCCGGGCGCGGCCCGCCTCGGTGAAACCGCGCAGCAGGGCGTCGAGCCGCGCGTGGCGGTGGGACTCGCGCCAGGCGAGCGACCACGCGTAGAGCGGGGTCGGTGCGGTGAGCGGGATCGAGCGCAGATCCGCGTGGTCGGGAAGCGGCGCGTCGCTGGGGAAGAGCGTGAAGCATGTGGCGTCGCCGCGTACGTGCTGGACGAGGTGGTCCAGGCCCAGGTTGGGACCGTCCTGGCGCCGGGTGAGCCCGAACTCGTCGGCGAAGCGCCGCAGGAAGTCCAGACGGGTCAGCTCGGCCGGGCACCACAGGGTGCTGTCGCGCAGGTCGGCCGGGCGCAGTTCGGCCGCGCCGGCCAGCGCGTGGTCCGCGCTGACCACCGCGTCGACCGGCTCCAGGCGGACGAGCCGCTGGGCCAGTCCCTTGTCGCGGCCGCCGGGCAGCGGGTGCACCCGGCCGAAACCCAGGTCGGTGTCACCGCGCAGGAGCGCCTCCGCGACCGACGGCCAGTCACGGGCCGGGCCGGGCTCCAAACGCACCGAGCCGAGCGCTTCCACGGCCTGCGCGACGGTGCGCATCGGCGCGAAGAGATGGCCCCACACGTCGATCCGTACCACCGGCCCGGCGCCCAGCGCCGCCGCGACCGCGCGCTCCCCCGCCGCGAGGGCCTCCCGCGCTGCGGGCGCGAACCGCTCGCCGGCTTCGGTCAACCGCGTGCCGCCCTGCCGTTCGAAGAGGCGGACGGCGAGCAGCGACTCCAGGCGCGCGACGCGTTTCGACAGCGCCTGCTGGCTGGTGTTCAGCTGCTCGGCAGCGCGCCCGAAGTGCAGCGTCTCGGCGGTCGCGACGAACGCACGGACCAGGGCGAGGTCAAGGTCCATGCCGCTGACCTTATCCGACAACCGCGCGTTGTCGGTCGGGGCGCCGCGTTGTTGGCCCGGCCCACGGCGCGAGCGGTGAGATGTGTTCAGCCGCAGCCAAGGAGGCAGACACCATGAAAGCGCTCGTACCGACCGGAGATCCGGCCGAACCGGTCGTGCTCGCCGACGTCCCCGAGCCCACGCCGCGCGCCGACGAGGCGCTGGTGCGGGTGGAGGCGTTCTCGGTCAACCGGGGTGAGACGTTCAAGCTCGAAGCGCCCGTGGACGCCGAACGGCCCGGCGCACGGCCCGCCGATCGGCCCGGCAAGGACATCGCCGGGCTCGTGGTCCAGCCGGCCGCCGACGGGAGCGGGCCGGCCGGCATCACGCGCGTCGTCGGCCACCCCATGGCGGGCGGCTGGGCGGAGTTCGCCGCGGTGCCGACCCACGCCCTCGCGGTCCTGCCGGACGGCGTCTCCGCGCTCCAGGGCGCGGCGCTGCCGCTCGCCGGGCTCACCGCGCTGCGGCTGCTGCGTACGGCCGGGCCCGTGCTGGGGCGGCGCGTGCTGCTGACCGGCGCGTCGGGGGGCGTCGGGCACTACGTGACCGAACTCGCCGCCGCCGCCGGGGCGGAAGTCACCGCAGTGACCCGGGACGCGGAACGCGGGGCCAGGCTCACCGCACTCGGTGCGGCCGAGATCGTCCACCACCCGGCCGACGCACGCGGACCGTACGACCTCGTGCTGGAGTCGACCGGCGGTGCGGCCCTTCCCGTCGCCCTCGCGCGGCTCGCGAGGCGGGGCACGCTCATCTGGTTCGGGCAGGCCAGCCGGACCCCGGTGACGCTCGACTTCTTCGCCTTCTTCGACGGTCCCGAGTCGGCCGTCATCCGCCACTTCCACTACCTCGACGCGGACACCGCCCTCGGCGACGACCTGGCGGCGCTCGTCCGGCTGACCGCCGAGGGCCGACTGCACCCCGAGATCGGCCGCGTCGCGGACTGGACCGACACCGCGACCACCCTCACCGACCTGCGCGACCGCCGCATCCGCGGCAAGGCCGTGCTCACCCTCTCCTGAACATCCGCATCCCCAACGTCCGGTACCACCAGCCGAAGGAGTCCCCTCATGAACGCCAGCACCGAGCCCAGGGCCGTCGTCATCCGCTACGTGGAGGCCGTCCGCGACGGCGACGCCGACGTCATCCGCGAGAGCTTCGCCGAGGACGCGACCTGGCACTACCCGGGCGATCTGCCGACCTCGAAGGTGTGGCAGGGCCGCGACGCGATCGTCGACGACTTCCTGGGCGGCATGGGGACGGTCTTCGTTCCCGGCACGATGCGGATCGAGCTGGTCGGCACGATCGCCGAGGGCGACCGCGTGGTCGCCGAGTGGACCGCGAAGGCGCAGACCGTGTACGGCGGCGCCTACGACAACCGCTGCATCGGCATCTACACGGTCCGCGACGGCCGGATCACCTCCGTCGTCGAGTACGCGGACACCCGGCACGTGGCGGCGACCCTCTTCCCGGACCACCGCGACCCCGAGCCCGCCGGCGCCGTGTGAGCCCGACTCCCGACCGGAGCGCCGGAGTACCGGAGTACCGGAGCACGGCCGGCGACGGATCTCCTCGTCGCTCGGCCGTGCCGCCGGGCATCGGCTCACGCGGGCGGCGCGACCGGGGACCACACGCCGAGCCACTGCTCGGCGTCGTACTTCTCGAACCGCTCCCGCTCGGTGAACCCCAGCTTCGCGGCCAGGCGCATCGAGCGGGCGTTGGCGGTCTGGGTGTAGAGCACCACCGGCTCACCGGGCAGCGCGCCCGCGAACCAGCCGAGCGCCGCGGTGCACGCCTCGGTGGCGTATCCGCGTCCCCACGCCGCCGGCAGGAACAGGTAACCGAGCTCGGTCCCGCCGGCCTCCGCACGTCGCTCGCCCACCCGCTCGCGGTCGTGCGGGTCGAGCTGGACCGTGCCGATCAGCGCGCCGTCGAGTTCGACCACGAAGAAGCCGGGGCGCTGCCCGGGCACCTCGGGCACCATGCGTTCGAGCTCGTCACGCGGCTGCGGCCCGCCGAGGTAAGTGCCCACCTCCGGCGAGGCGTTCAGCTCGATGACGCCCGCACGGTCGCGCGCCTCGGTCTGGCGGAGCACCAGCCGCTCGGTGGTGATCGGGGCGGTCGGCCAGGGCAGGGCTCTGAGGTCGGTCATGCCGGCCAACCTGGCCAGCAGCCTCGCCGATGATCAAGGCGGACGAACCGCTGCGCGCGCCGGCCCCCCGCGAGCGCGAGGTGCTGTCCTTGATGGCCGAGGGCCGCTCCAGCGCCGCCATCGCCGCGCGCAAGTTCGTGACCGGGAAGGCCGTGAGCAAGCACGGCAACAGCGTCTTCGGCAAGCTCGGGCTCCAGCAGTCCGAGGAGGACAACCCGAGGGCGCCGGCCGTCCTGGCCCACCGGCGGACCTGAGCCCCGGGCACGGTCGATCGGCTCCTCCCGGGGCGCGGCGCCGACCTCCGCCCGACCCCGCGAATCCGCACCCCAGCAGGGTGAGGCACGGTTGCCCGGCGGTGCGCATACTCGGGGCATGGACAAGTACGGGCAGCTCGCGGACTTCCTGCAGGCACGCCGGGGCCAGTTGCAGCCCGAGGACGTCGGGTTGCGGACCTACGGCGAACGGCGCCGGGTGCCGGGCCTGCGGCGCGAGGAACTGGCGATGCTCGCGGGCATCAGCGCGCCCTACTACGCGCGGCTGGAGCAGGGCCAGTCGCACAACGCCTCGCCCGAGGTGCTGGACGCGCTGGCGGGCGCCCTGCGGCTGGACGCGTCCGAGCGGGCCCATCTGCACGCGCTGGCCCGCGCACCCAGGAAGAGCCGGGCCGCGACCCGGCCCCGGCCCGAACGTGTCAGCGGCGCGACCCGCGCCCTGCTGGCGGCGATCGCGGACACCCCCGCCATCGTCATCGGCCGCCGCAGCGACGTGCTGGCCTGGAACGCCCAGGGCCACGCGCTGTTCGCCGGGCATCTCGACCCGGCCGCCCCCGATGATCCGCGGCAGCGGCCGAACATGGCCCGGCTGGTCTTCCTCGACGCGCACATCCGCGACCTGTACGCCGACTGGCCCGCCAAGGCGAAGGCCGTGGTCGGCAACCTGCGGCTGGCCGCCGGCCGCCACCCCGACGATCCGCTGCTGGCCGCGCTGATCGGCGAACTGACCGTGCACAGCGCGGAGTTCGCCACCATGTGGGCCGACCACCGGATCGTGGCCTGCGATGTCGCCGACTACGCGATGCGCCACCCCCTGGTCGGAACGCTGACCGTCACCCAGCAGACCCTGCAGAGCCCGCAAGGCGAAGGCCCGGCCCTCGTGGTGGCCACCGCCGCCCCGGGCTCCCCCTCCGCCACGGCCCTGACCCTGCTCGCCCACGCCACCGCACCCGAGGGACACCGCCCGGCCCGGCCGGTGCGCGACGCCGGCACCCCCGCCACCTGACCCGACCCCTCCCGCAACCCCCGTCCTGGCCACGGCGCCGAGCCGCGGCCCCCGCATGCCCAAAAACACCTCTCAGCACGCAGAACGAGTGAAGGAACCATGTCCCAGCGAAGCACCAGGATCACCGTGTCCGCCGTCGTGACGGCCGCGACCGCCCTTGCCGCGACCGTCCTGACCGGCGCCGGGCCGGCGGGCGCGACACCGCCGGCCGCGAAGCCGCTCAGCGACGTGCGGATCGCCACCCACTTCGACCTGACCGCGGGCCAGATGCCCGAGAACGTCGCCCTGCTGCCCGACGGCACCGCGGACGTCACCTTCGCCGGCGCCCGCCAGGTCGCGCAGATCAGCCCCCGGGGCACCACCCGCGTCCTGGCGACGCTGCCCGCACCCGCCGACGGCGGAACCGGCACGCCCGTCCTCGGCTTCCCCCTGACCACCGGCATCGTCCGCACCTCCGACGGCACCCTCTACGTGCTGTACGCGACCGGCACCGCCGACCTGACCGGGCTGTGGCGGATACGCCCCGGCCACGCGCCGCAGCGCATCGCCGCGCTGCCCGCCGACGGCCTGCCCAACGGGCTGGCCCTGGACCCCCGCAGCAACCGGCTCTACATCACCGACTCGGCGCTCGGCACCGTGTGGACCGTCCCGACCAGCGGCGGCACCCCCACCCCGTGGTCCACCGACCCCGCGCTCGCCCCGATCGACTTCCTCGGCGCCAACGGCGCGAAGGTGCACGACGGCGCCCTGTGGGTGACCAACCTCGACCAGGGCACCCTGCTGCGCATCCCGATCCTGCCCGGCAACCGCGCGGGAGCACCGCAGGTCAGGGCGTCCGGCCTGGTCGGCATCGACGACTTCACCTTCACCGGCCACGGCGACCGGACCCTCGCCGCACTCAACGGGCCCGACCAGGTCGTCCGCATCGAGCCCGACGGCACCCACACCGTCCTGCTGGACGCCGCCGACGGACTCCAGAACCCCACCTCGATCGCCCTGCACGGCCACCAGGTCGACGTGTTCAGCGCCGCCTACACCACCAAGACCGACCCCAACCTGCTCCGCGCCCGGCTCGACGACCACCGCTGACCCCGGCCGGTTCGCGCGTCACCCGAGGCGGTCGAGTTTCCCGTAGAAGGACAGGAGGCCCTCGGCGAGCCGGTCGGGGGCCTCCATCGCCGCGTAGTGGCCGATCCCGTCGAGGGAGAGGGCGCTGACGTCCTCGGCGACCTGACGCAGGGTCGCCGGGGTGAAGTCGCCCGATCCGCCGCCGGCGGCGAGCACGGGCACGGTGAGCTTCCGGGCCGCCAGCCGGCGGATCTCGTCGCCTTCGCGGAGCATCGAGCGGTACAGTCCGGCCGCGCCGTTGAACCCGTCGGGTCGCGCATAGGAGCGGGCGAGTTCGTCGATGTCGCCGTCGGTGAAGGCGTCGGGGGTCCCGCAGAGCGACGGGATCGCGTACTGCGCGAGGAACGCCCGTTCCCGTCCGGCGAGCAGCAGGTCGGGGATGCCCGGGGCGGCGAGCACCCCGATGTGCCAGGCGCCGCCGTGGGCGACGTCGGCGAGCTTCTCGACACCGTACCCGGGCAGCCCGGTCTCGATCGCGGCGTAGCTGCGCACGAGGTCGGGGCGTGTGGCGGCGACGCGGAACGTGGTGGCGCCGCTGACGTCCTGGCCCGTGAGATGGACGGGGCCCACGTCGAGCCGGGTGATGAGTTCGCCGAGGTCCTGGGCCGCGGTCGTACTGTCGTGCGCCGTGGTCGCGGGGGCGGAGTCGCCGAAGCCGCGAAGGTCGGGGGCGAACACCCGGTGGTGCGCGCCGAGCAGGGGGATCAGCTTGCGGAAGACCCACCAGGTCTCGGGGAAGCCGTGGACCAGCAGGACCGGAGAGCCGGTCGTGCCGGCCGAGACGTAGTGCAGTTCGGTTCCGTTGAGGCTGACGTGGTGGTGTGCGACGCCCGGGATGGTGGCGCCGCCGGCGAGGGAGTCCATCGTTCTCCTGGATCGGATCGACAACATGGTTGTCAATCTACCGGTCGACAACACGGTTGTCGACCTCCGTTTCTCGTATGCTTCCCCGCATGGCACGTTCACCCGGCGCTGACCTCGCGCTGCTGCTTCTCGGCGGCTTCCAGTCGATGGTGGACGACGTGCACGGCGAACTGGCGCGCCGCGGGCACCCGGGCGTGCGCGCCTCGCACGAGTTCGCCCTGCGCGCCGTCGACGAGGGCGCGGACACGGCCTCGGCACTCGGCCGGCGGCTCTCGGTCTCCAAGCAGGGCGCCGCCAGGACGATCGGCGCGCTGGAGAAGCTCGGATACCTCGCGCGCGAGCCCGACCCGAGCGACGGCCGCCTCAAACGGCTGCGGGTCACCGACCGCGGCCACGCCATGATGACGCTCGGCGCCTCGCTCTTCGACGAGGTGCGCGAGCGCTGGGCGGCGCGGCTGGGACCCGGGCAACTGGAGCTCGTCGAAGCGCACTTGGCCCGGGTTGTCGCGGGCCGGCCGTCGAGCGTCGAGGCCGCGGCTCGGCTCAACGACGATCTCGGCGAGGTCACTTGAGGAGCGCCTGAGGACGGCCGACCACCGGACCGCATCGACCAACGGACCGCATCGACCTCCCGACGGCACCGATCGCCCGACGGCACCGATCGCCGGACGGCGCCGGCCGCCCACGGGACGGGAAGCGCCGGCGCCCCGCGCGGCCGTGACCCGCGCGGCCGTGACCCGCAGAGGGCCCGACTCGCGTGCGTGGACGGTGACTCCTCCGGCGTGCCGCGCACCGCGGCACGCCGGAGGAGCCGGTGCTCAGCCGAGCGTGACCGTCGAGGAGGCGGTCAGACCGCCCGAGGCCACCGTGACGGTGACCTTGCCGGCGCGCACCGCGCTGAGCGTCGCCGACGACAGGTCGAGCACCGCGACGGTCCCCGCGCGCCGCCGGGCGGCCTTCGCGTCGGCCGCGGAGCCGGCGATCACCAGCCCGCGGCCGCCGCTCCAGGTGACGCTGGCGGGGAAGCGCAGCGGGAACCGCAGGCCGAACTCGCTGGTGACGCCGGTCGCGGCGAGCACCGCCGAGTCGCCCACCGCGATCCGCGGCGGCGCGGTCAGCTCGATGCCGTCGATCAGCGGCCTGCTCTCGGCCCGCAGCCACTCGCGGGTCTCCGGGCTGGGCTGCCCGGCTCGGACCCGGGCCGGTCTCGGGTCGACGCCGATGTGCATCCAGCCGAAGAACCCGCCCTGGTCGGGCGAGCTGTACGGGGTCTTGCCGACCGCCGGGGTGGTGACTTCGAGCACCCCGTCGGTGCGGGTGACCGCGGCGGTGTGCGCGTGGCCGGTGAACAGGGCGACCGGCTTGCCCGACCGCTCGCGGAAGTCCGCGAGCCAGCGCTGCAGCAGGTCGGCCTCCAACTGGTCGGACAGCTGCGAGGCGCCGGCCCCCGACGGGTCCTTGAGCGGGTGGTGGAAGGAGAGCACGACGCTCCTGACCGACGGGTCCTTCGCGGCCTTCGCCAACTCGGCCTGTAGCAGCGGCACCTGGTCCCAGTCGGAGGTGCGCATGTCGCCGGTGTGCGAGTCCAGCAGGATGAAGCGGGTGCCCTTGTGGTCCATGACCTGCCGGTTGGGCCGGCCGGTCACCGACAGGAAGGCGTCCAGGCCGCCGGTCGCCGACAGGCCGGCCTCGTGGTTGCCGGGGGTCCAGTACACCGGGAGATCGCCGGGCACGTGGTCCTTCAGCAGCCCGACGGCGAGTTCGAAGTCGGCCACGTTGTTGTCGTCGACGAAGTCGCCGTTGATCAGGATGAAGTCCGGCTTGCTCGCCACGACCTGGCCCAGGGCCGCGACCGCCTGCCGCCCGGAGAACGAGTCGAGCCCGGCCGCCGCGCTGATGTGCAGGTCGGACAGGATCGCGAAGGTCCAGCGACGGTCCGGCAGCCCGCCCTGCTCGACCACGTACGGGTCGGGCCGGGGCGGGTCCGTCCGGTCCGGCTGCTGCCCGATCTGGGCGTCCAGCACGTCGAAGTCGAGTTGCCCGGCGTTCTTGTTGGTCTGCAGCGTCTCGGCGAGGTAGAGCCGCTGCAAGGTGACGGGGTCGGAGAAGCCGTCGGGCATGTCGCCGGTCACCAGCCGCCAGCCGGTCCAGTCGACGGTGGTGGCGAAGGTGAAGGGCACGTTCGTGGTGCCCTGCGAGGTGATCATCGCCCGCAGCCAGTGGTTGCCGCCGTCGCCGTTCACCCACAGCGCGAGCTTCTTGGTGCCCGCGGGCAGCGTGAGCGGGCCGTCGCCGGCCACCGCGTACGCCGCCGAGGTGCCGCTCTGGCCGGTGAAGTCGTAGGTCAGCCGCAGCGCGTGGTTGCCGGCCGCGGCTCCGGGCCGGTCGGGGGCGGCGACGGTGGAGACCGACGCGGTGCCGCGTGCCGCGGTCGCGGTCCACGTCTCGCCCGGCTCGAACTCCGCCAGCGACACGTTGACCAGACCGACGGTGACGGGCAGTTTCGCGGTGACGCCCTGCACGGTGGCGGTGAGCGTGGTGGACGTGCCGGCCGCGTCCTTGCTGCCGGTGATGTCGAGGCCGCCGCCCGCGCCCGCTGCCACGGTGAGCAGGCTCCGGTCGTAGTCGAAGGTCGCGTCCCGCGGCGCCACCGGGGCGTCGAAGCCGTCCGCGTCCACGCCGGTGAGCTGCACGTTCACCGTCGCACCGGCGTCGAGGGTGACGCTGCTGCGGCTGAACGCCAGCCGGTGCAGCTCGCCGACCACCCGTAGCTCCACCTCGCCCTCTGCGGAGGCGGAGCGGGCCCGCAGCACCCCGGCGCCGGGCTGCCGGGCGCGGAACACCCCGTCGTCCGCCTTGCCCAGCGAACCCGGTCGCGCGCTCCAGGACACCCGGTGCGCGTCGGCCGCCGCCGGCGCCCAGCTCTCGTCGTAGCCGGCGACGGCGACGTCCAGGGTCAGGCCCGGCACCACCCGGTCGGCCCGCGGACGCACGTCCAGCCCCCGCAGCCGGCCCGAACCCTTGCGGCCGAACAGGCCGACGCCGTCGGGCACCGGCCGCTCGCTGCCGTCCGACGGGGTGTTGACGACGCTGACGGTGCCGTCGCCAGGGCGGCGGGCGACCAGTTCGGTGGAGCCGCCGCCGTCCAGCATGAACGCCTCGTGGGCGCCGAGCCGTACCATCAGCGCGGCCATGTCGTCGAAGCTGAGCCCGGCGGAGAAGTTGGCGGAGCCGTCGACGGCGACCAGCAGCAGGCGGTGGCCGCCTTCCGGCCAGCCGACGGCGGTACGCGGCTTGGCCTCGTCGTTGCCGGTGCTCGGCGGGAAGTCGACCGGCTTGCCGCCGGTCGCCAGCACCGCCCCGCTGCCCAGCGCCATGTGCAGCGCGCCGGGCGCGTCGCTCTGCGGCGCGAACGCCACGTCGACGCTGTCCCCGATCCGGGTCGCGGCGAGCGCGGTGGCCGCGGCGCCGCGGCCGAGCACGATCAACCCGCCGTCCGGCACCGCCGTCGCGGTGATCTGCGGGTGGACCGCGGTCACCTTGCCGCCGGCCACCACGAGTTCGGTGTACGGACCGGCGCCCTGGATCAGCGTGCGGTCCGCGCTCCCCCACAGCGGGGTGAACACGCAGATGCCGTCGGCGGGCACGCCCGCGGAGTTGAGCGCGGCCAGCGGGCGCCGGACGCCGGCCACCGTGGCGGTGCCGGTGATCATCAGGTCGGCGAGCCGTGCGACCCGGTCGGCGCCGACCGTGGCGACCGTCGACGCCTGCGAAGTGCCCTTGCGCAGCTGTCCGTTCTGGATCTCCGGGCCCTCGGCCGCGTAGGTCTCGGTGATGTCGAAGTAGTCGCCGTTGACCGCGGCGACGGCGTGCTGCGCGTCGGTCGCCTGGCCCAGCGGGCGCGCCTGGCTCACCTCGCCCGCGATCAGGTCCACGCCGACGGACGCCTCGCCCAGGTCGGCGTTGAGCACGTGCACCCGCAGCCAGCCGGTACGGCCGAAGGTGTCGAAGGAGGTGAGTACGATCCCGGGTGCGACCGGCCGGTCCACCCGGTCGCTCACGACCGACTCCCCGTCCACCGTCAACTGGTAAGCGGGTGCTGTGAACTTCGTGAGGTCCGCGGCCGGGGCCGGGTGGCCGGGCACCGTCCCGACCGGCCCGCCCCCTGTCCGCCGCCCGGCGTCGGCGACCGCCGTACCGCCGGTCGCGGCGAGCCCGGCGGCCACCGCGCCCACGATGAGTCCGCGGCGCGTGATGTCCGCCGTCATGCCATTGCGCTGGTTGTCCATGGCGGGTGACGGTAACGGCTCCGACCGACGCCCAGGTGAACCCCAGGTGAGCCGGGTCGTCCGGCGACCGCCCGTCACCCACCGGCCCCCGTGGCCGCCCGCCCGCTGCCACGACGGAGTGTGCCGCGGCGCGTTCAGGGCGTGCGGGCTGCCGGCCCGTCCAACTCACCCACAACGTTGGACCGGCCGAGATTAACGCACCTGCCGCCCGCGGCCCGGCACGTGGCCGGTGCCGGGACGGCCCGCCGTGAACGACCCCACCGGGTCGCCCCCGCCCGCGCGAAGGCCGCCTCCGACCGCCGGTCGCCGGCCCCCGGGCCGCTGGCCGGCCGCCGGTCAGGCGGTCCCGCCCGCCGGTCGGCCGGCTCCAAAGCCGCCGGCCGGCCCTCCGTTCGCCTCAGAAGAACGTGGGAACGCGCGGGGCGTAGGGCTCTTCGAGGGCGTCGATCTCCTCGGCGGTGAGTTCGATGTCGAGCGCGGCGGCGGCGTCGGCGAGGTGGTGCGGCTTGGTCGCGCCCACGATCGGCGCGGAGACCACCGGGTTCTTCAGCACCCAGGCCAACGCGACCTGCGCCATCGACACGCCGCGGGCCTGGGCGATGCGCTGGACGGCCTCGACGATGGCCTGGTCGCTGTCGAGGAAGATCGGCCGGCCCTGCTGGTCGACGGTCCGGTGCTCCGCCGCGCGCTGCGTGACGCGCTCGCCCCAGGGCCGGGTGACCAGTCCCCCGGCCAGCGGGCTCCACGGGATGCTTCCCACGCCCTGGTAGGCGAGCAGGCCGAGCATCTCGCGCTCCTCCTCGCGGTGGATCAGGCTGTACTGGTCCTGCATGGACACGAACCGGGTCCACCCGTGGGTCTGCGCGGCGTGCTGCATGGTGGCGAACTGCCAGGCCCACATCGACGAGGCACCGATGTAGCGGACCTTGCCGGCCTTGACCACGTCGTGCAGCGCCTCCATCGTCTCCTCGACCGGCGTCTTCGGGTCGAAGCGGTGGATCTGGTAGAGGTCGACGAAGTCGGTGCCCAGCCGCCGCAGCGACGCGTCGATCTGCTCCATGATCGCCTTGCGGGACAGGCCCGCCCCGCCCGGGCCCTCGTGCATCGGCGCCCACAACTTGGTGGCCAGCACGACGTCCTCACGCCGGGTGTACTTGCGCAGCGCCCGCCCGACGACCTCCTCCGAGCTGCCCAGGCCGTAGATGTTCGCGGTGTCCCAGAACGTGATGCCGAGCTCGACGGCCTGGCGGAAGACCGGCTCGGCCGCGTCGTCGTCGAGCGCCCAGCTCGTCCGCTTGGCGGGATCGCCGAAGCTCATACAGCCCAGGGCGATCCGGCTGATCCTGAGCCCCGACGTTCCCAGTCGCGTGTACTCCATGGCGCACTCCTGCTCGGTGGTGTGGGCTGTGCCCTCGCTGCTGAAGGCGGCCGCCTTCACTCCCCACCGTGGCACGAACCGCCGCCCACGGCCTCCCATCAGGGGGTTCCTGCCGTGGCAGGTACTGACAGGCCCCCTCTGCGGGTACGGCCAGGGCCCCTCTCACCGGCGGATGCGGACGTACCGTTGCGGGTATGGACGCCCGCACCGAGTTCCGCGACTTCCTCACCTCCCGCCGCGCCAGGATCACCCCCGCGCAGGCCGGCCTGCCCGTCAGCGGCGGGAACCGCCGGGTGACCGGTCTGCGCCGCGAGGAGGTCGCGCTCCTGGCCGGCGTCAGCGCCGACTACTACATCAAGCTCGAACGCGGCAACGCCCGCGGCGTGTCCGGCAGCGTCCTGGAAGCCCTCGCCCGCGCTCTCCACCTCGACGAGGCCGAGCGCGCGCACCTGTTCGACCTGGCCCGCGCCGCCAACTCCGGCACGCGCACGCCCCCGCGCACGCCCCGACCCCGTGTGCGCCCCAGCATCCAGCGCATCCTGGACTCCATGTCCGCCACGCCGGCCTACGTACGCAACCGCCGGCTGGACATCCTGGCCACCAACCGGCTCGGCCGGGCCCTGATCCGCCCGATCCTCACCTCCCCGTGCCGGCCGCCCAACGTGGCCCGCTTCATGTTCCTGGACCCGGCGGCCGCCGACTACTACGTCGACTGGGAGCGGATGGCCGCCGGCACCGTCGCGATCCTGCGCGCCGAAGCCGGCCGCGACCCCCATGACAAGGCCCTCACCGACCTGGTCGGCGAACTCTCCACCAGGAGCGACCTGTTCCGCACCCGCTGGGCCACCCACAACGTCCACCTGCACCGCGGTGGCGTCAAACGCCTGCGCCACCCCGTCGTCGGCGAGCTGACCCTGGAGTACGAGGCCCTGGAACTGCCCGCCGACACCGGGCTGACCATGATGGCCTACAGCACCGAACCCGCCACGCCCGCACGCGACGCCCTGAACCTGCTGGCCGGTTGGGCCGCGTCCTTCGAGGAGGACGGCGACCCCGACGCGGGAACCCGCCCCACCTCCGCGCCGGGGCCCGGCATTTCCGCCTGACGCTCCCTCGGGGCCGCCGGATTCCTCCTGGCCGAGGCGGAGCCGCGCGGCCGGGTCTCAGCCGGGGCGGCCGGGCCTCAGCCGGGCAGACCGGGTCTCAGCCGGGCAGACCGGCGCTGGTCAGCCAGATGTGCGCGCAGGTCGCGGATGCCTCGCCCAATGCCCCGCGGGACTCCTGCGAGGCGTGGTAGAAGGTCCGCTCGATCATCCAGCACAGGGCGCGTGCCATCGCCGGTGCCTGTTCCGGTCCGCTGCCGGTCTGGACGCCGGCGCGTTCCAGGACCGCGGTGATGGCCGCGATGAACAAGTCGGCGGTACGGCTCCACAGTTCGCCGATCTCCGGGACGGTCAGCGACAGGTCGATCGCCGTGCGCATCACCAGGCCGTGCTCGTTCCACAGCTCGACGGTGCGCCGCATGGCGGCGTCGACGGCCCGGCGCGGGTCGTCGGCCTTCGCGGTGGCCCGGGAGCGTTCCCACAGGTGCTCCACGGTCCGGGCCACCAGCGCGGTGACCACTTCCTGCTTGGAGCCGAAGTAGAAGTACAGGGCGCCGCGGGTGATCCCGGCGCCCTGGGCGATGTCGCCGACGGTCATGGCGTCGTAGCCCTTGCTCGCCAGCAGCGCCTCGCAGGTGTCCAGGATGGCCCGCTCCCGCAGGTCGCCCTTGCGTTCGGCGGTGCGCCGGCCTCGCGCGGGGTCGTGCCCGGGGGTCACAGCTGAGCGCCCTCGGCGAAGTCGGTCGTACGGGAGAGGGTCTCCCAGGTACGGATGTCCTCGTCCACGGCCGTGCGCGCGGCGGCCACCAGGCGCAGCGCGTCCGAGCCCAGCACGAGGTGGGCCGGCGGATGCTCCACCGACGTGATGTGCACGACGGCGTCCCCGGCCTTGGCCGGATCGCCCAGCTGGTTCCCGCTGGCCTTCTGCCGTGCCGCGCGGATGGGGGCGAACAGTTCGTCGTAGTCCTCGATGGAGCGCGCGACGCGGGTCATGGAGCGCCCGGCCCAGTCGGTGCGGAAGGAGCCGGGCTCGATCGCCGTCACGTGGATGCCGAACTGTGCGACCTCCTTGCCCAGTGCTTCGAGGATGCCCTCCAGGGCGAACTTGCTGCCGCAGTAGGCGGACATGCCGGGCACCGCCATCAGCCCGCCCATGGAGGTGACGGCCATCAGGTGCCCGCGGCGGCGCCGGCGCATGTGGGGCAGCGCCGCCCGCAAGGTGGCCACCGCTCCGAACACGTTGACCTCGAACTGCCGCCGCACCTCGGGCAGCGGGGTCTCCTCCAAGGTGCCTTCCAGGCCGTAGCCCGCGTTGGCGATGACGACGTCCAGGGGGCCGACGGCCTGCTCCACCTCCGTGATGACGCGCGGGACGGCCTCGTCGTCCGTCACGTCCAGGACGCGGCCGTGCGCGCGCTCGGGGTCGAGCGCTTCGAAAGCCCGCAGGTCCTGCTCCGAGCGGACCGTGCCGACGACGGTGTGCCCGGCAGCCAGGGCGGCCTGGGCGAAGGACCGCCCCAGGCCCGTACTGACGCCGGTGATGAGCCAGTTCCGCTGCTGCATCGCTTCTCCAGGAAGGGTTCGCGGGGAGCCGGATCGCTCCCCCACCCAAAAAGTCTACACTCCGTCGATTTTTATCGCCGATGCGTTGATTCTGGCGGGCTCGGCGGGCCCGGTGGGTTCGGCGGCCCGGCCGGGTCCAGCGCGCTGCCGCAGGTCGGCCCTCACCGGTCGGCGAACGTGTGCGACTCCGCACCGCCCACGCCCACGCTGACGCCGGCGCCCGGCCGGCCCGCTCCGGCCCGCGCGAACCACGTGCCGTTTTCCCTGTGCGGAAAATCCCTGTTCGCCCGTGAACGCAGGCGCCCATCCTCGTGCACACACCGGAGCGCACGACCGCGGGAAACGCGCGGCGGCGGACGACGAGCACACGGGGGCACGGCCATGGGCCACCAAGATCCGGACGGGGACTTCAGCGGACTCGACCCCGCGCGGCTGTGGGACCTGATCAACTCGATCGACCGCCGTACGGCCACCGGCGGCCACAGCAGCGCGCAGCCGCTGGTGGACAAGTGGATGACGACGGCGCGGGGCATGAGCCTCGACACGTCCCGGCTGACCGCGATCAACCGCCATCTGTCCTGGGCCCGGGGGCAGTTGCCGATGCTGCGGCGCCGGCACAGCCTGGCCGCGGATGCCGCCAGGCAGGCGAAGGAGCTGGGCGGCGGGAAGGGGCTGGCGGCGACCGCCGCCGGCGCCGACCTCGACGGGTTCGGCACGCAGGCCGCGGCGGTGAACGCGGCGAGGAAGGACGCCAAGGCGTACAAGGACGGGAAGATCAGCGCCGCGCGGTACCTCGAACTCGTGCGGGCGCACGACACGGACCCGGACTACTGCAAAGCCGCGTTGGGCGTGCTCGGCACGAAGGCCGCCATGAAACTCGTCACCGAGGACCACCTCTACGAAGAGGGCAACCCCGACGCCGGGCAGGCCCTGATGGCCGACTTCCTGGCCACCGCCCTGCGCAGTGGCGCGTCGCTGAAGAACGAGCTCGGCGCGATTCCGTCCGAGCTGGCGCCGCTGCTCCGCTTCGCGAACTTCCCGCCCGCGGTGCTGGTCAGCCTCGGCGACGACGCGCTGAGCGACAACTCCGGGCAACTGGGCAGGTACGTGTGGCCCGCGCTCGCCGCCGACCCCGTCGCGGCCACCGCGTTCGTGCACGACCACGCCAAGGAACTGCCCGGGCTCATCGGGCCGAGCGGCCAGGGCAACGCCACCATCAACCCGGCGGAGTCCAAGGCGTTCGCCGCGGTGCTGCGCGCCGGCACGCTGCCCGCGCCCGGCGTGGACCCGAAGACCTCCGCGGCCAACACCACGGCGTTCGTCACCTACTACGCCCGTCACCCCGACGCCCACCCGTCATCGGAGTACTGCGCGGTCTACGCCGACATCATCGAGGCGTACTGGCCGGACCTCCAGGCGAGCCTGACCGACCCGGCGCCGGTCCTGGGTCCAGGGCACGTCGACGCCGACGGTGCCGCGTGGGCGGCCTTCATCGACCAGGCCATGCAGGACGGCACCTGCGCCGGACGGGTGCTCGCGTTCGGCCGGAAGCGGGCACAGGAGATGGCCGACAACGACCCGGACAACCCGATTCACGAGAACGGCGCCGGCACCATCGACGGCGTCTTCGACTACGAAGCCCGGGCGGTCAGCAAACAGCTGTCCGCCGACGAGACGGCGAAGAAGAAGGCGTGGGCGGATCACCTGGACGACGCCTTCGCCTTCGCCGTGCACACCGGGGTCGACGTCGCGCTGGACCCCGGCCAGGCGGCCGCCACGATCGGCAAGGCGGCGCTGAGCAAGGGCGAGGACGAATTCATCAAACTGATCACGACCACGGGCAAGCACGCGGACATCGGCTCGCCGCCGACGAGCACCACCTGGCAGGACGACTGGCAGGACGCCGCCCACCACGCCTACGTGGACAACCCCCACGTCGGCGACCCCGGGAAGTACGCGAACGAGTACAGCCACGGCAAGCCGTTCCTCACCGGCGACGGCCACCTCGTCGCGAACGCCACCGCGGGACAGCGGCGCGCCTACAACGAGTGGCTCAAGGACCCCGCGACCGCGAAGGCGTCGGTGGAGAACTTCAACACCCGCGACCGGGCCGATCTCCGCGGTCTCACCGGCAACGGCTGACGCGCCGGGGGCGCCGACCCCGGTGGTGCGGAGGGCCTGTCGCCTCCGCACCACCGGGGTCGGCCGGAGCGGGTCAGTTCAGCGCGAACTTCTGGGCGGCGGTGCCGTTGCAGTCGTGGATCTGCAGGCGGGTGCCGTTGGCGCCGGCACCGTTCGGGTCGTCCAGGCAGCGGCCGGACTGCGGGTTGAGCAGCGAGCCGTCGGACTGCTGCTGCCAGACCTGGCCGCCGACGCCGTCGCAGTCGTAGAGCTCCACCTGGGTGTCCTGGGCGGTGCCGTTGCCGTCGATGTCCAGGCAGCGGCCGAGGGTGCGCAGCGAGCCGTCGGCGGCGTGCACCCAGTGCTGGTCCAGCGCGTAGGGCTGGCAGTCCCACAGTTGCGCGGCGCTGAGGTTGCCGCCGTTGTCGTCGCCGTCGATGTCCACGCACTTTCCGCCGGGGGCGTTGACCGGCGCTCCGCCGTTGACCGTGAACCGCTGGGCGTCGGTGCCGTTGCAGTCGTGGATCTGCAGGCGGGTGCCGTTGGCGGTGGCGTCGTTCGGGGAGTCCAGGCAGCGGCCGGACTGCGGGTTGAAGAGCGAGCCGTCGGCGCGCTGAACCCACTTCTGCCCGCCGACCCCGTTGCAGTCGTAGAGCTGGACCTGGGCGTTCTGGGCGGTGCTGTTGCCGACGATGTCCAGGCAGCGGCCGAGCGTGCGCAGCGAGCCGTCGGCGTCGTGGGTCCAGTGCTGGTCGGCGGCGGCGCTCTGGCAACCCCAGAGCTGGACGGCCGCGGACCGGCCCGCGACGTCATCGCCGGTGACGTCCACGCAGGTGCCGCCGGGTCCGGCGATCGTGGCCGGTGCCACCCCGGCGGTGTCGCCCGCGTAGCCGGCCGAGACGATGTTCGCCTGCACGGCGTCGTCCGCGGCGTCCGACGGGTAGCCGGAGGTCATCACGCCTTCGAAGAAGGAGCCGCCGGCGCGGTTGCTGTTGTCGCCGCCGGTGCCCATGACGATGGAGCCCTCCTGCTGCATGGGCGCGTAGCCGGGTGGCAGGGCACCGTTCCACCAGGTGGTGAGGGCGCCCGACCGGGAGTCGCCGCCCTTGAGCGCGAAGCTCGTCTGGCCGTTGTTCTTCAGCACGGCCGTGACGAACGCGCTGGAGTTGCCGCCGTTGACGCTGTGGGCGTTGGTGTCGGCCTGGTAGATGCCGTTCTCCAGGTCGGCCTGCACCCAGGGCCCGTTGCCCCGGCACGGGTCGCAGGCCCTCGCCGGGGAGATGTTGAGCGCGTCCATGTGGCCGGCGCCGGTGTCGTCCTCGGCCGCCTCGACATTGCCGAAGTCGAAGCAGCAGTCGTGGATGGTGTGGGTGCCGCTGGCCACCATGTACATGCCCTCGGGCTGGCCGCCGGTGGCGACCCCCGACCCGACGGCGTGGCGGTACCCGACGCCCGGCGGCACGTAGACGCCGTACACCGAGTGGCCGCCCACGGTGACGTGCAACGCGTCCGCCATCGCACCGGAGTCGGCGGCGCCCGCGGTGCCGGCGCCCGCGATGGTCAGGTCGTTGTGCCGCGGCGACTGGTCGTAGATCTTGGAGATGACGCACGGGCCGGCGGCGCAGAAGACGTTCTGCGGTCCGGCGTCGGCGATGCCGCCGGGGGCGAGCAGGCCGATGTCGAGCGTCGCCCCGTCATGCACCCGGGTGACCTGGTAGAGGTTGCCGCTGTAGGAGCCGTAGAGCGCGCGGACGGTGCTGAAGGCGCCGACGCAGGGGGTTCCGGCGTTGCCGTAGATGTCGCAGGGCTGGTCCGTGGCGGCGTGCGCGGGACCGGTGACGCCGACCAGCAGGCCGAGGGCCAGGACCATGGTCGCGCCCATCGAGAGAAGGACGCCGCGCAGGCGTCTCAGCGCGTGCCGCAGATGTGGTCGGTGAGCGTGAGCGGTCATCGTCGACCTTTCTCCGTCGGGTGATGTCGCGGATGGCGGTGCGCGGGCGCCCGGTGGGAGGCGCCGTGCGTCACCTGGTGCGGATACCCCGTGCGCGATGCTCATACGATTCAGCGCAGTCGAAGCTAGAGGTGGCGCGTCGAGCCCGTCAACCCCTGGGCCAGGCGCCCCTGTTGCCCGATGATCTCGCGGACGACTCTTGACGCGGTGTTCACGGCCACTTAGCGTCCGGGGTGCTGAATCGTTGAAGCACATCCCTGGGAGCACCGCATGACGCGCTTCAACCGCATTGACCCCTCAGGGGTGGCGGGATGACGGCGGCCGAACGCGACCGCAGCCGCGGTGACCGACGCGAGGACGGCGAGGTCGTCCCGCCGGGGCGGGGCGGCCCGGAGGAGAGGGGCGACGCCGACCCGCCGGCCGGTGGTGGTGACGGCGGCGGCCGGAGCCGCAGACGCGCGGCGCCGGCCGGCAGGCGCGGCACCGTCACGCTCAAGGACGTCGCGACGGCCGTCGGGATCTCGCAGAGCGCCGCGTCCATGGCGCTCGCGGACCATCCGCGGATCAGCGCGGCGACCAAGGAGGCCGTCAGGGCCGCCGCGGCGAAGCTCGGCTACGTCCCGAACTCCGCGGGGCGGGCGCTGCGCGCGGGCCGTTCGACCTCGATCGCGGTCGTCGTGCCCCAGACCGGCCGGCATGTCTTCGGCCACCCCTACTTCATGCATCTGCTGGTGGGGGTCACCGCCGAGGCCAACGCCCACGACGCCGCCCTGATGGTGTCGACCAACCCCGACGAGTCCCACGGCGTCGCGGCCTACGAGCGGGTGCTGCGCTCGCAGGCGGCGTCGGGCGCGATCGTCGCCTCGGCCTCGATCGGCGACCCCAACGTCAACCGCATGGTGGACGCCGCGTTGCCGGTGGTGCTGATCGGGCGGTTCGTGCACCTGCCGCACGCGGCGAGCGTCGGCATCGACGAGATCGCGGGCGCCGCGGCGGTCGCCCACCACCTGGTGGAGGACCACGGGCTGACCCGGATCGGCTACATCAGCGGCCCGCTCGACCACCAGACCGCGGTGGACCGCTACGAGGGCTTCCGCGCCACGCTCGCCGCGTCGCGGCGGCCGTGCACCCACACCCTCGCCGTGGGCGACTTCAGCGAGGAGTCGGGGACGCTCGCCGCGCGGCAGGTGCTGGACAGCATGTCCGACGTCCAGGCGATCTTCGCCGCCAACGACGAGATGGCCTACGGCGCGATGCTGGAGATCCGCTCCCGCGGGCTGCGCATCCCCGAGGACATCGCCCTGGCCGGATACGACGACTTCGGCGTCTCCCGGCTCACCACACCCGGGATCACCACCGTGCGCGTCCCGGCCGAGTCGCTGGGCCGCAAGGCTGCGGCGATCCTCTTCGACCTCGTGGACGGGACGGCGCCCGACCCGGTCCACACGGTGCTGCCCTTCGAACTCGTGATCCGCGAGTCCTGCGGAAGCCATCCCGGCTGAGCGGGCGGCACCGGCTCAGGGCGTGGCGTCCGCCGGCATCAAGCGGCTCCCGCCCAAGTGCCCGACGCCCGGGTCCCCGCATCCCGAGGCGCCCGATCTCAAGTGCCCGAATCCCAGGTCCCCGACGCCCGGGTCCCCGACGCCCAGGCGCCCGCATCCCGAGGCGCCCGCATCCCAGGGCGCCCGACTCCCCCCGCTCGCCTTCAGACCGTTCGCAGAGAAACCGGAGACCGGTGTGCTGACCTGCACTGCCACCCTCGACCCCGCCTTCGTCATCGCGCCGGTGCCCCCGCGGCTGTTCGGGTCGTTCGTCGAACACATGGGCCGCTGCGTCTACGGCGGCGTGTACGAGCCCGGCCACCCCGAAGCCGATGCCGAGGGCCTGCGGGCCGACGTCATCGAGCTCACCCGCGAACTCGGCGTGAGCGCCGTCCGCTACCCCGGCGGCAACTTCGTCTCCGGCTACCGCTGGGAGGACGGCGTCGGCCCCCGCGAGGACCGCCCGGTCGCCCTCGACCTGGCCTGGCGCTCGCTGGAGCCCAACACCTTCGGGCTCAACGAGTTCATGTCGTGGGCGAGGCAGGCCGGCGTCGAGCCGATCATGGCCGTCAACCTCGGCACCCGCGGCGTCGAGGACGCCTGCAACCTGCTCGAATACGCCAACTTCCCGGCCGGCACCCGCTACTCCGACCTGCGCGTGGCGCACGGCGTGCGCGACCCGCACCGCATCAGGACCTGGTGCCTGGGCAACGAGATGGACGGCCCCTGGCAGATCGGCCGGAAGACCGGCACCGAGTACGGCCGGCTGGCCGCCGAGACCGGCAAGGCCATGCGGCGGATCGACCCGTCCATCGAACTCGTCGCCTGCGGCAGCTCCAACGAGCGGATGCCGACCTTCGGGTCCTGGGAGGCCGACGTCCTGGACGAGGCGTTCGACGTCGTCGACTCCATCTCGCTGCACGCCTACTTCGAGCAGCACGGCGAGGACCGGGTCGGCTTCCTGGCCTCCGCGCAGGTGATGGACGACTTCATCGACGGCGTCGTCGCCACCTGCGACCACATCGCGGCCAAGAAGCGCTCCCGGCGCAGGCTGAAGCTCTCCTTCGACGAGTGGAACCTCTGGCACGAGAGCCGGTTCGCCGGCCAGGACCATCTCGACTGGGCGCGGGCACCCCGGCTGATCGAGGACGAGTACACCGTCGAGGACGCCGTCGTCCTGGGCAACCTGCTGATGAGCCTGCTCCGGCACAGCGACCGGGTGACCATCGCCTGCCTCGCCCAACTCGTCAACGTCATCGCGCCGATCCGCACCGAACCCGACAGCGGCGCCTGGCGGCAGACCATCTTCCACCCCTTCGCCCTCACCGCCCGGCACGCGCGTGGCGAGGTGCTGCGCGTGGAGCCGAACTCGCCGGTGCTGCACTCCGAGACCCTCGGCGACGTGGCGGCGGTCGACGTGACCGCGACCCGGGACGCCGAGACCGGCGAGACGACGGTCTTCGCCGTGAACCGGGACGAGAGCCAGGCCGCCACCTTGCGGTTGGCGATGGCCGGCGAGGAGCACGCCGTCGTGGAACACGTCGTGCTGGGCGGCCGGGACCTGCTGGCGACCAACTCCAAGGCGGCGCCGCGCCGGGTGGAGCCGCGCTCCAGCACCCGGCACTCGGCCGACCCGAAGGGGCTGTCCGTGGAACTCCCGCCGGTGTCCTGGACGATGGTCCGGACGGCCCCGGTGGCCGGGTGATCCCGCGGGCGCGCCGGGCCACGAGCCCCCGCCCCGGGCGCTCGGCGGCGCTCCCCCGAAGTGCTCCCCCGAGGCGCTCCCCGGCGCCGCGACACGCGGAAATCCGGCCGCCCCGACATATCCGTATCCGCGGCGAACGCGAAGTGAACGACGTCCGGGGAAGGCGTTCTTCGGCCGGGGAGAAAGTGACGGGGTGAAATTCTGGTTCTACCCCGCTGGAAATTCCCTTACACCTCCGCTCGTCACCGAAATGAAATCACCGGCTCCGAACAGGCGCTTTACGCGATCCGCGGAGCGCGGGCGCGCCGGGCGGCCGGCATCCCCAACCGGTCCTGATAGAGGATGCGTTCGGGCCATCGGCCGGTGTGGCCGGGGGCCGGAAGGGGTGATTCGCCTGGGCCGGAAGGTGCCCCTACCATTCACCCCTCTTTCTCGTGTACTTTCGTCGGGCGAACCACGCACGACCTTCACGAGAGGAAGTGCGTGACATCTCCACCCGGAAAGGGGGTGCAATGATGAAGCTTCTCTTCGCCATTCGTAACAAGGTGTCCGCGCAGAAGAGCCTGAAGGCCAGCGCCTGGTACTTCTGGTACTAGGCCGCCAGGTCGTCCCCGCCGCGAGGCGGGGACGATGCCGCCTGCCCCGCTCGGCCTTCCTGGAGACCCGCATGCGCGCCACGGTGTTCCACCCACGACTCGCCGCCCTGTTCCGGGACCACCTCGGCCAGGACGTCTTCCGGCTCGAACCCGACACCATCGGGATCGCCGGACACGACGTGGCCGACCGGATTCTCGCCGCCCGCCGGGCCACCGAGGTGGAGCGGCCCACGTTCAAGCCGCTGCACGGGCGCTCGATCCCGCGCGGCGAGGCCGGTTCGGTGATCCGCACCATCGGCGCCGATGTGCGCGAGGCCCTGAAGCGGACCCGCCCCCGCCCCGAGGACGTCGATCTGTCGGGGGTCTGGCCGCTGCGAGGACACCTGTTCCTGCGGGACCTGATCCTCGGCCAGGACCCGTACCGCCTGCGGGTCCTGATGAGCCGCAACCTCGAACTGACGCCGAAGCTCACCTGGACCGTCATCGCGGCGGGCGCCGCGCTCCCGGGGCGGGTCGGGCGGCGGGGAGCCCCGCTGACCGCGATCGCGGGCCTGACCGCCGACGCGAAGGGGTACCAGGATCGCCGCTACGCGATGGGCATGTACCGGCGAGCGGCGGCCCCGGTGTGCTTCACGGTCTCCACCCTCGTCGCGAACGCGCTGTGGCTCGGCTCGCCGTTCGACCCCGAGACGCCGAACAGGCACATCCTGTACGAGGCCATGCGGCTGCTGCCGCCGTCCTGGAACATCCTGCGCAACGCCTCTCCCGAGTACCCCGGGATCGACGAGCGCATCGGCGCGGGCGACGACGTCCTGCTGCTGCCGCTCCTCTCGCACCGGGACCCGAAGCTGTGGGAGGACCCGGACACGTTCCGGCCGGAGCGCTGGGAGACCCTCGATCCCGACACCGCCCCCGGCTACCTGCCCTTCGGCCACTCCTCCGAGCGCTGCTGGGGCCGGCACATGGTGATGCCCCTGGCCGAGCTGCTCCTGGACCTCCTCCGCGGCTCCGGCCTGGCGGTGGACCCCGGGCAGACCTCCGCCAAGGTGCCCCTGGTCGGGCTGCTCGGCGTGGAGGACGTCAAGGTGACGGCGGTGCGCGGTGCGGCTGCCTGAGGGGAGCGAGGAGGCCGACGGGTCCGTACCGTGCGGGATACCCGAGCCGCCGTCGGAGGCGGACGAGCCGCCCGGGCCGCCCGGCGGGGCCGAGACCGTGGACGGGTCCTTCGCCCGCCACCCGCACGAGTCGTACCGGCGCTGGCGTGAGACGCGCGAGGTCCGCCAGGTCCGCTTCTCCGGTCCGGTGCCGCTGGCCGGCTGGGTCGTCACCGGGCACGCGGCCTGCCGGGCGGCCCTGGTGGACCCGCGGCTGAGCAAGGACGGCGCGACCGAGGCGTTCGCCCGGCACGAGGGGCTGCCCGCGAGCGGCCCGGGCGGGGCGCTCACCACCCACCTGCTCAACTCGGACCCGCCGCGCCACACCCGGCTGCGCCGGCTGGTCCAACAGGCGTTCACGCAACGGCGGGTGGCGATGCTGCGCCCCCGGATCGAGGCCAGGGCCACCGCGCTGCTCGACGCCCTGGACGGGAGCGACGAGGTCGACCTGATCGGCCGGTTCGCGCTCCCGCTGCCGCTGGCGGTGATCTTCGACCTGCTCGGCGCGGACCCGGGTGATCCCGGGGTCCTCCAGGTCCGTGGCCACACGGTGACCGGGGACGAGGGCGACGGCGAGGTGTCCGTCCCGACGGCCGAGGCGATGCTGGACCGGCTGCGCGCCCTGATCGAGCAGAAGCGGGCGCACCCGGGCGACGACCTGCTGTCCGCCCTCGTCGCCGCCCGCGACGGCGGTGACCGCCTCACCGAGGAAGAGGTCACCTCGATGGCGTTCCTGCTGGTGATCGCGGGCCACCAGACCACCGCCAACCTCATCGCCAACGGCCTGCACGCCCTGCTCGCCCACCCCGATCAGCTCGCCGCCGTCCGCGCCGACCCGTCACTGCTGCCCGGCCTGACCGAGGAAGTCCTGCGCCACGAGAGCCCGTTCAGCATCGCGAGCCTGCGCTACGCCACGCAGCCGGTGGAGATCGAGGGCACCACGATCCCGGCCGGGGAGTTCGTGCAGATCGCGCTGCTGGCCGCCAACCGCGACCCTGAGGTCTTCCCGGACCCCGACCGGTTCGACGTCACCCGTGACGCCGCCGGGCACCTGGCGTTCGGCCACGGCATCCACCGCTGCCTGGGCGCACCGCTGGCCCGGCTCCAGGCCGAGATCGCCTTCGGCCAGGTGCTGCGGCGCTTTCCCGCGCTCCGCCTGGCGGACCCCGACCGCGCCCCCGCCTGGCAGGACAACCCCCGCCACCGGGGGCTGCTCTCCCTCCCGGTCCGGCTGCGCTGACGTCCCCGCCGCTCCCGCGTCACCGCTTCTGCCTCGTCCGCTCCGAGCCGGCCTGCTCCGCCACCGGGCCGGGGCGGGAGAACCAGTGGAGCACGAGGGCTCCACCGGTCAGGACGATCGCGGAGAGGACCCGCATGCCGGTGTCGAGCGCGCCGGTGAAGTCCTGGAGGACCGCGTGCCGGAGGGAGGGGTCGACGGAGAAGCGCTGTGCCTGGGCGACGGTGCTCGGGGCGTGCGGTCCACGCAGGGCGCGCGGCAGGTTCGCGGCGAACCGGTCGGCGATCACGGTGCCGTTGAGGGCGACCCCCAACGCGCTGCCCAGTTCGCGCGTCAGGCTCTGCAACGCCGATCCGGTGCCCGCCTGTTCGGGAGGCAGCGCGGACATCATGGCGTGCGAGAGGACCGGCGTGGCCAGCCCGCAGCCCGCGGCGGTGAGTACGGCGCCGAGGGCGTAGAAGGGATACGGGGTCCGCGCGCCGACCAGGGAGACGGTGCCGAGGCCCGTCGCCAGCAGGAGCAGGCCCAGCCCCACGACGCGCCGCTCGCCGAGGCGTCGGCGCAGGCCGACCGCGCACCGCGGGGCCAGCAGCAGGGCGGCGGCCATGGGCAGCAGCCGGATTCCGGAGCCGAGGGGGGAGTAGCCCTTCGCGTACTGGAGGTACTGGCCGTTGAGGTAGAACAGGCCGAACATGCCGGTGAAGACGACCGTCATGCCGAGCGCGCCGGCCCGTACCGGGGGCGATGCCAGCAGCCGGGGATCGAGCAACGGGTGCGCGCTGCGCAGTTCGCGCCGGACCCACCAGGCCAGCGCGCCGGCCGCCGCGGCGAACGATCCGAGGACCGTACGGCTGCTCCAGCCCTGTTGCGGGCCGGAGACGAGGGCGAACAGCAGGACGAAGAAGGAGCAGGTCAGCAGCAGGACGCCGAGCGGGGCGACCGGGCGGTCGTACCGGGGCGTCTTCGGGGCGACAGCGGCGGCCAGCGCCAGGGCCACCAGGGACAGCGGGACGGCGGCCAGGAACAGCGCGCGCCAGGAGCCGGCCTGGATGGCGGCGCCGCCGCCGACGTTGCCCAGGACGGCGGCGAGTCCGGTCATGGCCGCCCAGACGGCGATCCGACCGGCGCGGCCCGCGGGCGGCGTGCCGGCCACCATGAGCGCCAGCGTGGTGGGCAGGACGGCCGCCGCCCCCACCCCGCTGACCATCCGCCCCGCGATCAGCACACCCACGTCCGTGGCGGTTCCCGCGAGCAGGCAGCCCGCCGCGAAGACCGCCGTTCCGGCCAGCAGGACGCCCTTGCGGCCGAGCCGGTCGGCCAGCGCCCCGGCCGGCACGAGGAGGCAGGCGAAGACTGCGACATAGCCGTCGACCACCCACAGCACGGCGGCCGCCGACGGGTGCAGGGCGCTGCGGGACAGCGAGGGGATGGCGAGGTTGACCGCGGAGACCATTCCCACCACGAGGGTCACGCACAGTCCCATGGCCGCGGTCAGGGTGTCCGGACGGCGGCGCCGGCGCGGTCGGGGCCGGCGCGGGGACGGCGGGCGGGCCACGGGTGGCGGAACGGGTCGGGGACCGGGCACGGGGAACCTCCGGCGGTCGGGCCCGGGCACGGCACCTTGGCGGCATCACGGCGAGGCGGCTCGGCGATGCGGCGCGGCACAGCGGCGGGGCGGCGGGGCGACAGGGCAGGGGGCAGGAAGACGGCATGGCGGCAGGGCCGTTGGGCGCGACGGCTCCTCGCGCGTCGCGCCCCGGCGGGGACCGGGTCGAGAGAACGGGCCTGCGGCGGCGGCCGGAAGGGTAGGGGCGGGAGTGGCGGAAGAGGGGAGGGTGATGAAGGGGTCAGCCGGTGTGACGGGCCAGGTCGGCACGCAGCACGAGCCGGTCACCGCGGATGGACAGGAACTCCAGATCCACCGGGCGGCCGCCCGCCAGCGTGCTCAGGCGCTCCACCGCGAACAGCGCCGCACCCGGCGCGGTGTCCAGGACCTCGGCGGTGCGAGGGTCGGCGTTCACTGCCTGCACCGTCAGCGTCGCGGTGCTCAGCCGCACGCCCGCGGTCTCCTCGATGAGCGCGAACACGTCCCGTCCGGCCAGGTCGAGTTCCAGCAACGGCGTCCCGATGTCGGCCGGCAGATACGTCAGGTCCAGCGACAGCGGAACACCGTCGAGGTGGCGCAGCCGCTCCAGCCGTACGACCGGCTGTCCCCGGGGTGTGCCGAGTCGGCGGGCGACGGCGGCGGGCGGCAGCACGCTGCCCGCGGCACGCAAGTGGTTGTCCACCGTGCCCAGTTGGTGCAGGGTCTCGGCGAGCCCGGTCATCCGGCCCAGCGGATGCTCGACTTTGCGGCCCACCAGCACGGTGCCGACCCCGCGCCGGCGTCGGACCAGTCCCTCGTCGGCCAGGATGCGCAACGCCTCGCGGACGGTGTTGCGCGAGACCCCGAAGTCCGCCACCAGAAGCCGCTCTTCGGGCAGGAATCCGGTGCGGAACAGGCCCGCGGCGGCCTGCTGCCGCAGCACGTCGGCGACCTGCCGGGCTCGGTCGGCGCGAGCCGGAGTGCCCGGAGGGGAGCCGGTCCTGGACACGGGGGGCATCAAGGGCACCGCCTCTCTGTCGCTGCGCGCGGGCCCGGTCTAGTCCCGGAATCCCCGGGCGGGAAACGCTCCCGCACTGGTCCCAATCTAGGGTCCGCTGATGACGCCGATGTTACGCCACCCATTTTGACCTGCGAATATGCTCTCACCAGCGCAATCGGCGAGCCGCCCCCGAGCTCCGCCACCCGGCGACCCCCGGGTCCCTTCGCACCCGATGTGTACGGCGTGGGGACGGCCGGGCGACGTCAGCGGTTCACCGCGGCGCCATCCTCCGGCGGCACAGTTGCGCCGTTTGCACTCCGACCGGTCAACTCCCCTGCTGCGCGGGTCCTTTGGACCTGGCGTCGGTCCACCGTCGAAAGGCAGTCCGCCTGTGAACGGCAAAGTCCCCCCACCCGTGCGCCGCGTGTCGGTTCGCGCCGGCCGCAGGACCCTGATCGGCAGCGTCGTCGCCGGCCTGATGACGCTCGGCGCCGTCGCCGCCCCGGTCGTCGCCCATGCGACGATCACCGGCGCCGCCACCACCGCGTTCGGCACCGGCGACGTCGTGGTCTACCGCGTCGGTGACGGCGGCAGCTCCCTGAGCGACAAGGCCGCCCCGGTGTTCCTCGACGAGTACACCCCCGCCGGGGCGCTGGTGCGTTCCGTCGCGCTGCCCACCGCCGACAGCGGCAGCACGCACGAGCTGACCGCCTCGGGCACCGCCTCGTCGGAGGGACAGCTCACGCTCTCCGCCGACGGCCGCTACCTGCTGGCTCCCGGCTACCACAAGGCGGTCGGCACCAGTGCCGTCGCCACCACCGACGACGTGACGATCGCCCGCGTCGGCGCCGACGGCACCGTGGACACCAGCACGATGCTCGACGAGTTCGCCGCCGACAACAACGTCCGGGGCGCGGCCAGCACCGACGGCACCGGCATCTGGGTCTCCGGTGCCGCCGGGGGCATCGGCTACACCACCCTCGGCTCCGGCAGCTTCACCCAGCTCACGTCGAAGAACGTCCGCGCGGTGCAGATCGCCGACGGCCGGCTGTACGCCTCCTCCGACAAGAACGGCACCGGCATCTCCACCGTGGGCAGCGGCACCCCGACCACCTCCGGGCAGACGCTGACCAACCTGCCCGGCAGCCCCGAGAGCAGCGGCGACCCCTACGGCTACGCGCTGCTCGACCTCTCCGGCGGCGCCGGCCCCGACACCCTGTACGCAGCGGACTCCAGCGCCGGGAAGATCAACAAGTTCAGCCTGGTCGGCGGCACTTGGAAGGCGGAGGGCAGCAAGAGCGTCTCCGGTGTGACCGGCCTGACCGGCTCGGTCAGCGGCGGGCAGGCCGTGCTGTACGCCACCGGCAGCGGCTCCTCGGGCACCGGCGGCACGCTCTCCACGGTGACCGACACCAGCGGCCCGGCCGCCGCCATGAACGGCTCCGTGACCACGTTGGCCACGGCTCCCGCCAAGGAGGCCTTCCGCGGCGTCGCCCTCGCTCCCGGCACCGGCGGCACCACCACCCCGCCGACGACCCCACCGACCACTCCCCCCAGCGACCCGGGCACGCCCGTGGCCTGGCCCGGCAGCAGCTCGGTCACCACTGCCGACGGCTCGGGCGTCTTCGGCGAGGACCTCAGCGGCCTCTACCAGGAGGGCGGTGTGATGTGGGGGGCGCAGAACAGCGGCAAGCTGTGGCGTCTGCTCCCGGACGGCTCCGGCGGCTGGCAGCCCGACACGTCCGGCGGCTGGACCTCCGGCAAGAAGGTCCACTACCCCGGCGGTTCGGGCACCCCCGACGACGAGGGCGTCACCCTGACCGGTTCCGGTGCGGCGGGCGGGGTCTACCTGGCGAGTGAACGCGACGGCGACCACTCCGGCACCAGCCGGCTGTCGGTGCTGCGCTACGACGTCTCCGGTACGGGCAGCTCGCTGACGGCCACCGACGAGTGGAACCTCACCGCGGACCTGCCCTCCACCGGCGCGAACCTCGGCTTCGAGGGCATCACCTGGGTCCCCGACAGCTACCTGACCGGCGCCGGCTTCCAGGACTCCTCGACCGGCGCCGCCTACGACCCCGCGAACTACGGCTCCCACACCGGCGGCGTGTTCTTCGTGGGCGTCGAGGGCTCCGGCACGGTCTACGGCTACGTCCTCCAGGACTCCGGCGCGTTCACCCGGGTCGCCTCCTTCAGCAGCGGCATGGACGGCGTGATGGAACTGCAGTGGGAGCCGCAGGCGTCGCGCCTGTGGGTCGTCTGCGACGACACCTGCGACGGCCGGCACCGCACCTTCACGATCGGCTCTTCGGGCACCTTCGCCCTCAGCGCCGTCTACAACCGCCCCACCGGCATGCCCGACTACAACAACGAGGGCTTCTCCCTGGCCGGTGCCGACGAGTGCGTGAGCGGCTCCAAGCCCGTGTACTGGGCCGACGACTCCGACGACGACGACCACGCGATCCGCAAGGGCAGCGTCACCTGCTGACCGCGCCGCCCGGTTCCTCCGGTGGGGTGGCCCGGCAGCGGGGTGCTGCCGGGCCGCACCGCGGTCAGGGGGTGTCGGTGCGCTTCTCCAGGCGGGTGCCGTGGCGGCGGGTGATCGACATCAGGTCGCTGGGGGCGTCCAGTTCCAGCCGGTGCCAGCGTCCGCGGGGAACGATCACGGCGGTGCCCGCCGGCAACCGCACCATGTCCTCCGCGCCGCCGGGCCCGGTGGCGCGGAAGTGGATGCGAGCGCCGCCGGTCAGGCAGCACACCCCCTCCTCGGCCGACGGGTGCATCTCCCAGTGGTCGGCGTGGACGTCGGCGTCGGTCTCCACGTGGAACGTCGCGATCTGCCAGGCATCGGAGTCGCTGCCGTCCATCCGCCGTTCGCCGGCCCGGACGTCGCCGTCGGGGTGGAAGGTCAGCGCCAAGGCGAACAGGTCGATGGCGTCGATGGAGTCGGTGGCGTCGGTGGAGGAGGACGAGGGGGACGAGGGGGACGAGGGGGACGAGGCGGGGTTCGTCGTCATGAGGGTGTTCCTTCCAGTCGGTTCTCTGCTGGAGCGGTGGGTCGCGGTCGGGCGGTTCCGGTTCCGGTTCCGGCTCCGCGGCGCGGCAGCGCGACGAACGCCACGACGGCCGCGAGCGCGAAGAGCGCGGCGGCGACGGTCAGGCTCAGGGCGTACCCGTCGTTGAGCGCCGCGGGGCCGGATGCCGCGCCGGTGCGATGCGCGGCGACGGTGGCCAGCGCGGCCAGGCCGATGCAGCCGCCGAGTTGGCGGGAGCTGTTGAACAGGCCGGAGGCCATGCCGGCCTCGCGGGCGGCGACGCCGTTGGTCGCGGCGGTGGCGACCGGGGCCAGCACGAGTCCGGTGCCGACGCTGGTCATCAGGGACGGGCCGAGTACGTCGGTGAGAAATCCGCCGTCGGGGCTGATGCACGCGAACCACGCCAGGCCGGCGGCGGCGAGCAGGGCTCCGGGTACCAGGCACGCCCGGGGGGTTCGTGCCGCGGTGACGCGGGTCGCGACGAGGGTGCCCGCGATCAGGCCCGCGGAGAAGGGCAGGAACGCGGCGCCGGTCGCCGCGGGGCCCATGCCCAGCACCTGCTGCATGTACAGGGACACGAAGTAGAACGCCGCGAACTGCCCGGCCGCGGCGAGGAACACCAGCGCGTTGGCACCCGCCACCCAGCGGCCGCGCAGCAGGCCGAGGCGCAACAGCGGTGCGGGGGAACGGGATTCGGCGTACCCGAAGGCGACCAGCAGCACGGCCGCGGCGGCGAGCATGGTCAACGTGACCGGCGAGCTCCACCCTTCGACGTCGGTGCGCAGGTCCGCGAACACCAGCAGCCCGACTCCGCCGGTGGCCAGGACGGCGCCGAGCACGTCCAACCGCTCGCGCCGGGCGGGGCGTTCCTCGGCGGGCACACCGGTGCGCACCAGGGCGAGCGCGATCGCCACGATGGGCAGGTTGATGAGCATCACCCAGCGCCAGCCGGCGTACTCGGTCAGCAGCCCGCCCGCCAGCACACCCAGTGCTCCCCCGGCGGCGTTCACCCCGCTCCACACGCCGAGCGCGCGCACGCGCCCCGGGCCCTCGGTGAAGGTGGTCGTGAGCATCGCCAGCGCGGCCGGGGCGGCCGCGGCGGCGCCCAGGCCCTGCCCGGCGCGGGCGGCGATCAGCTGCCAGGGCGCCTGGGCCAGCCCGCCCGCCAGCGAGCACACCCCGAAGACGGCCAGGCCGAGCACGAACATCCGGCGCCGGCCGTAGAGGTCGCAGGCGCGGCCGCCGAGCAGCAGGAATCCGCCGAGCGCGAGCGCGTAGGCCTGCACGACCCACGACAGTCCGAGCGGCGTGAATCCCAGGGCGGTGCGGATCGCGGGCAGCGCGACGTTGACCACCGACATGTCCAGGGCGATGGCGAACTGGGCGACGGCCGCGGCCGCCAGCACCACTCCGGGCCGCCCCCGTGAGTTTTTGTACATGTAAGGAAACTAGCCTCCCGAGGGCGCCTCTGTCGATGCCCGGGGGATGATGGGGTCATGCCGCAGCCGTCCGCACCGCGCAGAGCCCCTGGCCGACCTCCCCGTATCTCCCGCGAGGAGGTCATCGAAGCGGCCCGCCGGATCGTCGCCGAGGAAGGCGTGGACCGGCTGACCATGCGGCGGCTGGCCACGGAGATCGGCAGCACGCCGATGGCGCTCTACCACCACGTCCGCAACAAGGAGGAACTGCTCGTCCTGCTGCTGGACGACTACACCGAGCGGACGCTGCGCCGCCCCGAACTGCCCGCCGAGCCCCGCGAGCGGATCGTCGTCGCCGCCTCCACGATCCACGAGGCGCTCGCCGCCTGCCCCTGGATCGTGGAGGTGCTTACCGCCGACGACCTGATGTCCACCGCCGCCCTGTGGTTCGTCGAGCAGATCGTCGACGGCCTGGTCGTATGCGGCCTCTCCCCCGAGCGGGCCGTGCACGGGTACCGCGCGATCTGGTACTACACCGCCGGCGAGATCGTGGTCCGGACGTCGGCGGCCCGGCGGCGCACCGACGACGACCGTCCCACCTACCGGGAGCAGGTCTTCGCCGCTCTGGACCCGGGCGAGCTGCCCCGCCTGGCGAAGGTCGCGGACCGCTGGGCGCCGCTGACCGCCGAGGACACCTACCGGGACGGGCTCCGGGCCCTGGTGGACGGCCTTCTGACGCCGCGTTGACTCCTCGGGGCCGCGCTGCCCCGGCCGGCGACGCCGAGGGCGCGGGCGGCGCGCACCACCTGCCCGGCGGGGGCACGGACGGTACCCGCGCGAACGTACGGGCGTGCCCTTCCGCTTCTTGCCGCGCGCCGTCGATCCCGTCTAGACAGGGAGCAGGCTCGACGGAGAGCCGGCCGACCCGGGGGCCGGCTGGACGCGGGGGCCGGCTCGACGAGCAACCCGCGGGACGGACGACCGGCTCGCGGCGTGCAGCACCGAAGGAGTGAGTACGTGCAGGAGCGGAAGCAGGATGTGAGCGCTGCGCAGCGGCCGGGAACGGTGCCGCGCAAGCCCGCCGCACCGCCGCGTACCGAGGGGCTCGGCCCTGCGGCCGCTTCCGCCGGGCCGGCGCCGGGCGGGCACTCACCGGCGTCGGTCATCGCGTTGCAGCGTTCGGTCGGCAACGCCACGGTCGCCCACCTGCTGGAGACGCGGCGCCACGTCCACGGGTCGTCCTGCGGCCATCAGCAGGGCGCGCCGGAAGAGGGCCCGGTGCAGCGCAGGATGGCCGCGCACGACGTGCTGAGCCGTCCCGGCCGGCCGCTGCCCGAGCCGGAACTGCACGACATGCAGGCGCGGTTCGGCGGCGCCGACTTCAGCGACGTGCGCATCCACAACGACGCCGCCGCGAAGAAGTCGGCGCAGGAGATCGGCGCCCGCGCCTACACCTCCGGCAGCCACATCGTGATCGGCGAGGGCGGCGGCGACCGCCACACGCTCGCCCACGAGCTCACCCACGTCCTCCAGCAGCGGCGGGGCCCCGTCGCGGGCACGGACAACGGCAACGGGATGAAGGTCTCCGACCCGTCCGACCGGTTCGAGGTCGCCGCGGAGGAGAACGCCCGGCGGGTCATGTCCGGGAGTGCCCCCGCCACCGGGCGGACCGCCCAGCGGGCGGTGGCCGACGCGGTGGACGGCACCGTGACCGATACGGCGGCCGGCGCGGGGCCCGCGCACGCCGTGCAGCGCCGCAAGCCGTCGGCGGACGCTCCCAAGGAGCACTACGCGGCCAAGGCGCAGGACCACCCCGAGTGGGCCGTGTTCCAGAAGATGATGAAGGCCGGCGGGTTCCCGGCGGACGTGATCGAGAGCGCCTGGCAACTGCTGCTGGGCGGGATCGCCGAGCAGGCGGTCCTGAACCAGAAGTCCTCGGACCCGTCGATCGACTCCGCGGAGCGGCGCAAGATCCGGGCCTCGAACACCTGGTTCCGCGAGCTCGTCAACCTCGTCGGCGAGCATCTGCGGATCACCACCCCGACGTTGGCGCTCTGGTCGGGCGGCTTCGACGTGAGCGTCTACGCCCACGGCAAGGGCCACACCTCGCTGGAGTTCACCCGGCTCGGCAAGGTCGTGGACCAGTTGGAGCTGCACGCCGACTGGAAGCTCCAGGCGCCTTTGTGGAACGTCCTGTCCACCGCGTTCGTCGAGCGCGCGACGGGCCCGGTGCACGTGTTCCTGCGGGCGTACAACCCCGACAGCGTCCTGATCGCGCAGGAGATCCCCCAACTGCGCATGATCCAGCGGCTCAACCCCGCCGTGACCCTCATGTGGCACCCGCTCTACACCACGCCCGACGGGAAGATCAAGGAGATCTCCGAGCGCCTGGAGCTCACCGACAACGCGGAGTACAAGAGCCGCGACAAGTGCGTCGCCGTGATGTACCACTACCTGCTGCGGTTCCACGACGAGAGCAACAGCAAGGCCTCGATGGCGCACAAGGAGATGAACGAACTCCTCGCCCAGAACGTCAACCCGAAGGCGACGACGGCCTGACGAAATCCGCCGCCCTCGCCGGTCCCCGGTCCGGTCACGCCGCGACCGGGGCCATTCCGGGGGCTTCCCCGGCGGTTACGCCCGCGGCCCCGGCAGGCGCACCCCAGGCTCGCGGACGCGAGGCGGTCGCACGCAGCAGGGTGAGGCGAGCAGTGCCCTCCTACTGCTGGTCCGGCGCGGGGCCGGCGTCGAGGATCTGCCGGTGCAGCGCGACCAGTTCGGGGCCGGGGTCGGTGCCGTAGGCCGCGACGAGGAGACGACGGGTCTCCGCGTACACGGCAAGCGCCTCGGCCTGGTGTCCACTGCGGTGGAGCGCGCGTATGAGCAGTTCCCGGGGCCTCTCGCGCAGCGGATGGGCGGCGGTGAGCCCGGTCAGTTCGGCGACGCTCTCGGCATGTCGACCCATGCTCAGGTCCACGTCGATGCGGTCCTCCAGGAGTCGCAGCCGCCACTCCGACAGACGGACGCGCTCGGACGCGGCGAACGGACCGGGAATTCCGGCGAGCGCCTCGCCGTCCCACAGGTCCAGGCAGTCGTCGAGCAACCGCCGCGCGGCGGCGAGCTCTCCCCGGGTGCGGGCCCACCGCGCCGCTTCTGCGAGATCCGTGGCGACGTGCAGGTCAAGGTGGCCGTGCGGGACATGCAGTGCGTAACCACCGGACTCGGTGACGAGCATGCCCCGCGCGAGCACGCGCCGCAGACGCGCGGCGTAGGTGCGAATCGTCGCGACCGGCCGAGCAGGTGGGCTCTCGCCCCAGATCGCATCGAGGAGTTCGGCCACGCCGGCGGTTCGTCCGCCGCGCAGGAGCAGGACGGCCAGCAAGGCGCGCTGCTGGGGTGAGCCCGCGGCAAGAGGTCCCGCCGGCGGCTCCTCCGCCCGCCAGATCCTCACGGGTCCGAGAACGCCGAACCGCAACGACGCGGCCTCGTCCACCGGTTCCGGCCCGGGCGCGACGGTCGACGACGGCCGGTCCAGAAGGCGGACGTCCGTGGCTTGCCGCTCCGCGTCCGCGTCGTACGGCGAGGGGACGGCCGCCGGGGAGGGCTCCGCAACGATCCGGGGCTCCCCCTCGGGCCGCTGCGACACGGCCAGCATCATCGCCCGCGCCCCGTCGAGGCGAGCCTCGTCGCCGGACGCCTGTGCCGCTTCGAACTCGCTGGTCGCGAGGTTGACCAGAGCGGAGTGCGACAGCGGGTGCCGTGACCCGAGTGTCGCGGCTGTCTTCTGCGCCGCGACGGCGAGGACGTCGACGGCCCGTTCCTGCCGCTCGTGGTCGGCGGCCGCACGCGCGGACCCGAACTCGGCCCGGGCCAAGGTGACCAGGGCGGAGAGCGACGCCGGATGGTCACCGCCGAGCAGCCGAACCAACTGCCGGCCGGAGTCCGCGATCTTGTGCACCAGTTCGTCCGCCTCGGTGTCGCGGCCGTGGTGACGGGCCACCTCCGCGAGGACCGCGTGCGCCAGCAGCCGGATCTCCAGACGGTGCAGGAGCGAACCGTCCGTGGCGCCGGCGCCGAGCGCGCGTCCGGCGTCGACCTGCGCTCCGTCGAGGTCTCCGAGGCGGAACTTGACGGCCGCGAGGTTGGCCAGGGTGCGGGCGCCGGCGACCCCTTCTCCTTCCTCCCGCGCGCTGAAGGCGGCAGCCGTCGCCAGCAGTGTCCCCGCGGCCGGAATGTGCCCGCGATCCGCGAGCGAGACCGCCAGTTCGTTCCGTACGTCGGTGGACAGGGAGATCGACCTCGGGTCCCACACCAGCCGTGAGACGACGTGACGCAGGAGGGCCTGTGACTCTTCGGCGAGTCCGAGCGCTTCCAGCATCGCCGTCAGACGGGCCACATCCCTGCCGAGGCCGGGCCGCAGAGGTGGCTGCGCGTCAGCGGTGAGACGCAGCACGGAAGTTGACGCCCGGGCGCGGGCCGACGCGTCTCCGCGTAACGCCGCTTCGGCACTGGCGATGGCCGCCGCCCAGTGATCTGTCACAGCCGGTCTCCGTGCGGTCGGCGCTCGATGGCCGTCTTGGCCGCCACGAATTTGAGCTCGGCGATCCGGGAGGGATCGAGAACGCCGCGCTGCGACCATTCCTCGATGCGGGCGAACCACGCCTCGGCCGTTTCGGCTGCCTCGTCGATGTTCGACTCGTCGCCCTTGCCGTCGCGCGGGGACGTGGAACTCGCCGGATGAACCGCGTCCATCAGGTGCTCCACGTCGAACTGGTCGAAGCGGCGCATCGCCTCCCCGATCGTCGCGGCGAACAGCACGTTGGCCGCGCGACGAGGGGTGGCCCGGTCGGGAGCCTGCTCCAGCAGGATGCCGACGACCAGGGGCTCCCGGTCGTCCGGAGTGCCTTTCACCACCGGGCCGCCGGAGTAGCCCGAGTAGTCGCCCAGGAGTTGGTGGGCCGTCAACTGGAGTGCCTGGATGACGGCTCCTCCCTCGCAGAGGTAGTCGGCCGTGCCGCGGTCCACCTGCCCCCTGAGATGTGCCTCCACGGCGGCCGGCCGGTACGGCCCGTGCCAGTCGTCACCACCATGGGCGATGCCGGCCCGCAGTACGGGCAGCTTCACGTCGTACGCCGTGGAGATCATGACCAGTGCCAGATCGGCGTCCTTGTCCCGCTGGCAGACCCTGCCCAGGACACGGCGGCCGTCGGCGAGGACGATGTCGACGGAATCGTCGAGCGAGGTGAGTTCCCGCAGGCAGTGCAGCGCCGTGAGGACGTACCGCCGGGTCAGCAGAAACCCACCGCCGAGACGCCGCTCGGCCTGGTGGAGCTCGACCCAGCAACCCGCGCTGGTCACGGCGCCTCCGGGACCCGCTCCATGGTGAGCGTGACCTCGAAGGACGCTTCGGCCGACGCTTTGGACACGATGATCCCGGCCTCCGCCGCCAAGGTCAGCCCGAATTTGACCGCCATGCCCGACACCTGCCATCCGGCGTGCGGCGGCACCCGGGACATCGACTGCTGAGCGATGGCCGACGCCTGCACGATGGCTTCCTCCACCTCCGCGGCGCGGTCCTCCAATGCGGCGCTGGATCGTGTGCGGCTGGCGATCTGACGGTTGCCCGTCCCTTCCAACGCGACGGTCTCCACACGGACTTCAGCCATCTGCCCCCACCCCGGGATCAGGAGCCACACGGTTGGCCCCGCCGAAAGCGTAGTCAGCGAAGCACCGGAGCGCGACCACTTCGGCACAGGCCCAAGGGGTGCCACCGGGCAGGGACTCGTACCGCTCCTTGTGAAGCCGGTCAGGCCGGAGCGCGGAGCCCGATCGGCCCGGAGAGGGGAGCCCCTGTTCTGGGGCAGTGGCCCGCCCCCGCCTCAGAACAGGGGCTCCGCCGCTGTGGGGATCGCCAGGGGCGGGGTGAGGGTGCCGCGGCGGGTGCGGGCGAAGGCGGTGAGCAGGTGCCTGGCGGCAAGCGCCGCGCCGGGCACCTGCCGGGCGAGGTCGCTCGCGGCGAGGTCCAGGAGCGCGTCGTGGGCCTCGGGCGCCAGCGCGCCGCACCGGTCCAGCGGGATGTGGACGGTGGAGGGCGGGGCCGGCGTGAGGGGGTTGCGGGACAGGCGTATCCACACCGGCCCGGTCCCGGGAGTGGCGGACCGCTCGGCGACGTGGGCCGCGACCAGCGCGCTGGTGGCGCGGTTCACGGCGGGATGCGACCACGCGGAGATGATCAGCGGCGCGCGGTCGAGCGCGGCCATCGCCTCGCGGTAGGGGTCGCCGCGGAGGGCGGGCACCGTGGCGGCGGCCACGGTCATGCCCGCCGCTCGCAGGGTCGGGGCGATCGGCAGCGTCGTGTCCGGATCGGTGAGCACGACGGCGTCGCGGGTGGGGGCGGGGCGGATGGGTGTCTGCCAGCAGGGGGTCGGGAGGGTCACCTCAGGACCTCCGTGCGCGGCGCCGGGCCGGGCGGCGGGGCGGGCACGGACTCCCCCGCCGACGGGACCGACCGGGCCGACGGGACGGACCGGGGAGATCGGAGGGACCGGGGAGATCGGAGGGACCGGGGAGATCGGAGGGACCGGGCGGATCGGAGGGACCGGGGGGCGCCGCCGAAGGGTGCCGGCCGCCGGGCGGGTCCGGCTCCGGGCCGCCGCATGCCGTCGCACGCCCGGCGGGCCGGCGGCGGGCCGCCGATGCCCGGGACGTGCGCCTCGTACGGGACCGTGTCCCGCCGGCTGTGCCCGGTATGCGTCGTGGTGTCCATGCTTCCAGGGGAGACCCTGCGGGCGGCGGCCGGAAGGGTCGAACGTGACCCGGGTCGGCGGCCGACCCGGGTCCACTGCCGACCCGGGTCGGGCCGCCACCAGGCACCGGCACGGAATGTCATTTATGGTGGCGAACAGGCGTGTCACGGGCCAGCGACGTCAGGGGGTGCCGGATGGCGGACCCGGGTCAGCGTCCGCGGCTCGGCACGGACCTGCTGCCGACCTGGCGGGCACGTATCCACCCTCGCGACCTGCCCGAGGCGGCCGGACTGAAGCCGCTTCCGGAACGGTTGACGGTGGCCCTCATGTCCCGCCTGGTCCACACCGACGAGCGCCACTACCGCCGGATCGAGCGCGGCACCGCGCACGGTGTGAGCGCCGCGCTGATCGAGGCCATCGCCCAGGTACTGCACCTGTCCGCGGACGAGACGGAGCTGCTGTACCTGTGGTGCCGCAAACCCCCGCCGCGCACGCCCCCCAGTGACGCCGGGGTGCCGCCGGACCTGCTGTCGGTGCTCGACCGCGAGGAGCACGGCGCCTACTGGTGCTCCGCCGACTACGAGGTGCTCGCCGCCAACCGGCGCGCCCTGGGCAACTGGCCGTGGATGGCCGACACGGGCACCAACGTCATGGTCTCGCTGCTGCGGGGCCCCGGCCGCGCGCAGTGCGCCGACTGGGAGACCCGATGGGCCCCGCTGCTGCTGGCCCAGCTGAGACGGGAGTTGATCCAGTCCCCCGACAACGCGGCGCTGCACGGGCTCGTCGACCGGCTGGTGACCGGTGACCCGGTGGTCGACCGCATCTGGCGCGCCACCGCGGAGAGCCAGCCGCGCGCCTACGGGACCACCCGCCCCATGGTCATGCCGCCGTGGCGGCCGTACACCGACGGCGCCGTCGAGATCACCGTCACGGCGCTGGTGCCCGTCAGCAGGCCGGACCTCCGGCTGGTGGTCGGGGTCCCGGCCCCCGACGTCACCCCGCAACTGCCGGAACTGCCGGACCTGCCGGAGCCGGGGACGCGCAAGGCCGGATAGCGGCGGGGCGGGAGAAGGGCGGCGGGTTCGCGCCGATCTCCTTCGCCGGGAAGCCGCTTGCCAGGAGCCGCACGCCGGGGAGCCGTTCGTCCAGGCGCGCTCGTCGCGGAGCCGTAAGCCCACAAGCCATACGCCGGGGAGCCGCACACCGCGAAGCCGTACGCCGTGGAGCCGTTCGTCGGGAGCCGTTCGTCGCGGAGCCCACCGCCGGCGAGCCCACCGTCAGGACTCCCCTCGCCGGGAGGCGTTCGTCACAGTGCGGGCCACCGCCCCGAGTTCCTGCGGGCGATCCGGGATGTGGCGGCCCTCACTGCGGCATCCTGGCCTCCAGGACCCGGACGTCCGGCACGATGAATCCAACCCGGTCATACCGGGCCTTACCGGACCTTTCGACCGAGGAAGCAGGGGGCGGCATGCGAGTGGCAGTGACCAAGCCGGTGGTGGTGCGGGCGCCGTACGAGGTGTCGACCGATGCCATCGAGGCGGACTGGCTGGAGAGGTGGCCGCTGGAGACCCAGCCGCCGGAGCGGCGCCGGCGGCTCGCCGCCGCCTTGCGGATGGTGCGCTCGACGGGCGTCACGTCGCGGCCGTGGGTGGCGCCGCTGGACGTCGTCGGCGACGGGGAGCGCGATTCCCGCACGGTCTACGCAGAGGCGTTCGCCGCGGTGGTGGACATGGCGGCGACGGCCTCGCTCCAGGCGCTGGAGGCGGCCGGGCTGGCGCCGGAGGACGTCGACTGCGTGGTGACGACCCACACCACGAGCTGGACGATTCCGCAGCTCGACGTCGCCCTGGTCAACCGGCTCGGCCTGCGCCGGGACGTGGCGCGGGTGCCGGCCGCCACCCTGGCCTGCGCGGGCGGCGCGCACAGCCTGATCCAGGCCAAGCGGTATCTGGCCGACCGGCCCGACGGCGTGGTCCTGGTCGTCGCGGGCGAGGCACTGTCGATCCTGCACATGCCCTGGCGCGAGCCGACCAGGACCGGGGTGCTCTACGGGGCGCTGTTCGGGGACTCCGCCGCCGCCACCGTCATGGCCGGCGCCGGGCCCGGGCAGGAGGAATCCGCGCGCCGGCTGGTCGCCGCGGGCGGCGGCCTGATCGCGGACGTCGACAGCTGGGAGTGGCTGCAGCCCGGCGAGAGTCCCTACTGGGGCGAGCTGCACCCCGCCGGGGTGCCCGGCGCGGGACGGATCACGTTCGAGTCCAACCGGGACGCCACCAAGGGCGCCCGCGAGTCCATGCCCCACCTGGTGAAGTGGCTGGACGGCAGGCGCGTGGAGTGGGCGGTGGTGCACCCGGGCGGACCGGGGATCATCACCGACACCGTCGACGCCCTCGGCCTCCCGCCGGAGGCCGGCCGGCACTCCGTGGACTCCCTCACCGGCGGCAACCTCGGCGGCGGCGCCGTGCTCGACGTCCTGCGCCGCACCCTGGAGGAGGGCCCGGCGCGGGGCCCGGGCGCGCTGGTGAGCTACGGCCCCGGTTTCGTCGCCGACGCGATATTCCTCGACGTCCCCGACGAGTCCCCGGCGGTCTGAGCCGGCACGACGCGCGGGGCAGGCCCCACCCCTCCCCGCGCGTCCCCCTCCCCCGCGTCGTCCGTCAGGGCCGGGCCGGGAGCGCGAAGTGCCGGAACGGGTCCGGCTGGATGAACACGGCGAGTTCGGTGATGTGCCGGTCCTCGACGGAGAGCACGCCGATGCCGAAGGGCCGGTGTTCCACCTCGCCCGGCGCCCGCCAGTAGAGCGCGAACGCCGGTTGACGGTTCGCCCTGGTGGGCCGGACCCGCCATCCGTCGCCCATCACGCCGAACACGTGCTCGCGCAGGAACACTTCGATGTCCGGCCGCCCGGAGAACCACGACAGCCTCGGCGGCATGACCAGTCGCGCGTCGGCGCGCAGGAGTGCCACCAGCGCGGTGACGTCCGACGACTCCCATGCGGCGACGAGTCGCCGGAGCATGCCTTCCTCGGCCGCGCTGGAGCGCCGGGTCCATTCGCCGCGGCCGGCGGGCAGGTGGTCGGCCAGGGTCGCGCGCGCCCGCGCCAGCGCGCTGTTCACCGCTGCCCGGGTGAAGCCGAGCACGAGCGCGGTGTCCTTGGCCGACCAGTCCAGGACGTCACGCAGCACCAGGACGGCTCGCTGGCGCGGCGGAAGGCGTTGGATCGCCGCCAGAAACGCCAGCTCGATCGTCTCCTTCGCGGTCACGAACGCTTCCGGCTCGTCCTCGGCGGGCGCGGCCGCTTCGAGCAGCCGGTCGGGATAGGGCTGCAGCCACGGCAGTTCGACCGGCGGGGCCGGCCCCCGGCGCGGATCGCCCGGCGGGGAGACGTCGGTGGGCCAGACCCGCGCCTTCCGCCGGCGGAGCGCGTCCAGGCACGCGTGGGTGGCGATGCCGTACAGCCAGGCCCGGAACGGCGCGCTCCCGGCATAGCTGTCCAGCCGCCGCCACGCGCGCAGGTAGGTCTCCTGGACGGCGTCCTCGGCGTCCTCGATGGTGCCGAGCATGCGGTAGCAGTGCACCTGCAGCTCGCGGCGGTACGGTTCGGCCAGCCGCTCGAAGGCGTCTGCGCTCCCGGCGCGCGCGGCGTCGACATCTGGTTGCTCCACACAGGTATGACGCGCGGGGAGGTGCGGACTCATCGGTGGGTCCGCACCTCCCCGCGGCGCGCGGTCACACCAGCAGCTTCTCCACCGCGGTCTTCAGATCGGCCAGGGCCGCGCGGTAGAAGCGGGGGCCGTACGACACCCGTGCCACGCCCAGTTCGCGCAGCGCCGCCAGGTCGAGGCCCTCACCGGTGTTGCCGTTGACCGGGCCCGGGAGCCCGCTGACGAGGGCGGCGATGTCGTCCCTGTCGCGCACCCCGATGGGGTAGACGCAGTCGGCGCCGGCTTCCAGGTAGAGCCGGCCGCGTCGTACGGCCTCGGTGACTCGCGCCTGCCCGGTCAGCTTGCTCACGGGCAGGAACGTGTCGACGCGGGCGTTGATGACGATCGGGACCCCCGCGTCGTCGGCGGCGGCGCGGACATCCGCGAGCCACTGCGCCTGGGCACCGGCATCGGCGAGGCCGCCCTGCCGGTGGTCGGTGTCCTCCAGGTTGCAGCCGACCGCGCCGGTGTCCAGCAGCCGGTCCACCAACTCCCGTGGCCGCATGCCGTATCCCGCCTCCGCGTCCACCGTCACGGGGACCTCCACCGCGCGGCTGATCCGCCCGGCCGCGGCGAACATCTCCTGCCACGGCGCGCGCTCGCCATCGGGATGGCCGAGCGTCGCCGAGACGGCCGCGCTGGCGGTGGCCACCGCGGGGAAGCCCGCCTCCGCCACGACCGCGGCGCTCCCCGCGTCCCACACGTTGGGCAGTACCAGAAGCTCGCCCGTGTGCAGCGCGCGCAGCCTTTCCGCGCGGGCTTTCAGCGTCGCCACCTGAATTGTCATCAACTTCCTCCTCTTTCACAGCACATCACGTCGCGAAGGCGGTGAGCTCCTCGCGGGCGCGCCGGGACGAACCGGCGCACACAGGTCCAACTGCGTGCCCCCACCGGGGAGTCGCGTCCCTACGGCGCGCCCAGCAGTGCGGCGTTCGCCCGTTCGAGTTCCTTGACGGCGCCGGAGCGCCAGCCCGCGGCGAGCGGCTCGGTCAGGGGATCGGGGAAGATCTCCTCCTCTCCTGCGGCCACTCCGTCGAAGATCGCGCGCGCGACGGCGGCGGGCGACGCCTTGGCGATCGGCAGGTCCCGCGACATGTCGGTGTCCACCGGACCGGTGAGCACCGCGTGCACGCTGACCCCACGACTCGCCAGCAGGGCGCGCAGGGACTGGGTCATGGAGAACGCGGCGGCCTTGGAGACGGAGTAGGAAGGGAGCACCGGCAGTGCGGCCAGCACCGCCACCGAGAGCACGTTGACCACCGATCCACCGGAGGTGACCAGCGACGGCAGGAACTCCTGGGTCACTCGGTGGGTGCCGAAGAGGTTCACGGCGAAGTGCCGTTCCAGGAGGTCGGGATCGGTCAGGTCGTCGTGCAGTGCCAGGCCGGCGTTGTTGACGAGGAGGTCGAGGGAGTCGACGCTCCGGGCGGCGGCCCGCACCTGCTCGGTGTCGGTCACGTCGAGCGTCAGCGGCGTGACCCGGCTGTCGGGAGGGGTGAGCGGTCGGCGGGTGCCCGCGTACACGTGCTGGGCGTCGCGGCGGAGGGCCTCGCGGACCAGGGCCTCGCCGATACCGCGATTGGCGCCGGTGATCAGGACGGTCTTGCCTGTGAGTGACATGGCCAGCTCTCTGTGGTGTGCACGGCTCCGTGGTGTTCACGGCTGAGCGGCGCCGGTCAGCCGTCGCGATGCTCGCTCGCGTACGACGTCGGCGTCACTTGTATGACGCGCCGCGCGGCACCCGGTGATCGGTCGGCGGGAGAGTCCGGCTCGCGTGGGGCGTTCCACCTGGTCACCGGTGTGCGGCACCCCTCGTCCGGGGCGGAGCGAGGGGTGCCGTGGCCGTCAGGCGCCGCCGAGGTCGTCGCGGTGCCCTGCTTCGAGGCGGGGCCACTGGGGGTGGGGCGCCCGTCCGTGGTGATGCCGACTGCCACCGCTGCGCTCCGACCCGCGCGGGCAGCGGCTCAGACGACCAGGACGCGGCGCCCGCGGGTGTGGCCCGCCTGGCTGTCGACGTGGGCGGCCGCGGCCTCGGCGAGCGGGTAGGCCCTCTCGACGGGGATGTGCAGCCTGCCCCGCGTGATGAGGTCGGCGGCCACGGCGAGCGCGTCCGGCACGCTCCCGGCCACGCCGGAGAAGCGCACGCCGAACTCCGGCGCACCGAGGTCCGCGATGGAGACCACCTTCCGCGGATCGCCGGTCAGCTCGACGAGTTCGCGGATCACGCCCGAGCCGGCCAGGTCGAGCGCCGCGTCGACCCGGCCGAGCCGGCGCACCCGCTCGACCCAGCTCTCACCGTAGGTCGTGGCGAGGGCGCCCAGACTCCGCAGGTACTCCTGGTTCGTGGCGCCGGCCGTGCCGATCACCGTGACGCCGCGGTCGCGGGCGATCTGCAGCACCGCCGATCCGACTCCCCCGGCCGCGCCGCTGGCCAGCAGCGTCTGCCCGGACCGCACCCCGACCTCGCGGAGGATGCGCAGCGCGGTCTCCACCACGGAGGGGTACCCGGCCGCCTCCTCGAACGTCAGGCCCTCGGGCATCCGGGCCCAGGCCGACAGCACGGTGAACTCGGCGTAGGTGTCGGTGCCTTCGCCGAACACCCGGTCGCCGACCTCGACCCCTTCGACGCCCGCGCCGACCTCGTCCACCACCCCGGCGGCGTCCAGCCCGACTCCGGCGGGCAACCGGATCGGATGGGCCCCCAGGACCTGGCCTTCCCGGAGCCGCCAGTCGACGGGGTTCACGCCCGCCGCCCGTACGGCGACGCGTATCCGGCCGGGGCCCGCGTGGGGCTCCTCGGCGTCGATGAGGTGCAGGACGTCCGGACCGCCGAACTCGGCGAAGCTCACTTTCTTCATGCCGGCGACCGTAACACTAACCGTTAGCTTTTAGAAACAGCTTCAGTTTCGTATCTGGTAGCGTGAGCGCATGACCGTGGAGCCCGGACGCCGTGCACGCAAGAAGGCCGCGACCCGCCGGAAGATCGCCGACACCGCCCTGCGGCTCTTCCTGGATCGCGGATACGACGCGGTGGGCATCCGCGACGTGGCCGCCGAGGCCGACGTCGCCGTCACCACGCTCTTCTCCCACTTCGCATCGAAGGAGGCCCTGGTCTTCGAGCAGGACGAGAACTTCGAGCAGCGCCTGGCCCAGGCGGTCACCGGCCGCGCGCCGGACGAGCCGCTGATCCCCGCACTGCACCGCGAGATCCAGGCCATGGTCCGGCACTGCACGGCGGACAGCGCCGCCCCGATCTGGCGGATGATCGACGAGACCCCCGCCCTGCGGGAGTACGAGGAGTCGATGCGGCTGCGCCACGCGGAGGCGCTGGCGACGGCCATCGCCGCCGACCCCGACCTGCCGCAGAGCACGACGGCCTGCCGGACGCTCGCACGGTTCGCGATCGACGCCTACGCGGTGGCCCGCGAGGAGGCCGACCCGCAGGCCGCGGTGGACGAGATCTTCCGGATGATCGAGGCGGCCTGGAAGGTCACCAGCCCGTAGCCTCCCCCCAGAACGGGCCGCGCGGGCGGGACCCCTCCCGCGGGCCGGCGGCACAATCGGGGTACCGCGCCTACCGCGGTGGCGGCTTCGGAGGGGCGATGAGTGACGCGTCGGTGTGCTGGAACTGCCGGGCCAGGCCCGCGCACCCGCTTGCCGCGCACCGGGTGCGCCTGAGCCGTGACGTGCGCAGGAGCTGGGTCGTCGTGGGGCACCACTACGAGTGGCGGTCCCGGGAGGTGTCGGTGCCCCGCTGCCCGCGCTGCCGGCGGATCAACCTCGCCTACGCGACGTACCACTCGGTGCTGAGGATCGGCGGCGGGTTCGTCGGGTTCCTCGCGGCGGCAGGCGCCATCGCCGCGCTGGTCGTCCATCACTACAGCGCGCTGGTCGTCGCCGGGTTCATGGCCGCCGCGCTGCTGGTCGTCCTGGTCCCGGCGCGGCTGATCATGTGGCGCCATCCGAGGAAGGAGCCGACGGAGTACCCGCCCGTGGCGGAGCTGATCGCCGCGGGCTGGCACATCGGGAATCCCTACTGACCTGGACCGGTGCCGGGGTGACGCGCGATCAGATCGCCTACAGCGTGGTCCGCTTCTGCGCGCCGGCTCCGTTGCACTTCCACAGCTGGAGCCGGGTGTTGTCCACGGTGGACGAGCCGGGGTCGTCCAGGCAGCGGCCGGAGTGCGGGTTGCGGTAGCCGCCGTCGTTCGGGTGCGGCGCGTCCGAGAGGCCGGCGGCGGTCAGGGGGCGAGGGTGACGACGGCCTGGTTGCCCGCGCCCGCGGTGACGGTGACCGTGAAGATGCCGGTCGACGCCGTGTAGGTGACGGTGCCGACGCTTCCGGTCGTGGCGGTGGCGGTGGGCTTGCGGGACGCGTGGCCGTGCAGGGTGACCGGCCCCTCGCCCGCGGCGAAGGCGACCGTGGTGTGGACGCTTCCGTCGTCGCTCAGGTGCGGGATGCGCTTGTCGCCGTGCGCGACGAACTTCCCCGCGTCGCCCAGGAACGCGATCCCGGACCGGCCGACCGGGGCCACCACCCAGTACGTTCCGCTGGTCACCGTGGAACTCACCTTGCCACCCGCGGAGATGAGCGCGCCGGTGCCGGCGTAGTAGTCGTAGGCGTACGCGGCCGTGGAGATGCCGAGTTCGGCGAGGGTGAAGGACGCAGTCTGGACGGGGCCGGTGGGGATCGTGCCGGGGGTGACGCCGAGCCAGTCGATGTTCCCCCCGCTGGCGCCGGTCGCGGTCGCCCGTACGGTGTTGGCGCCCTTGGCCAGGGTCACGGCCAGCCCGACCACGGTCCAGTTCGTCCACCACTCCGTCGAGGGGAACGACAGCGCCCGCGACGCACCCCCGTTGACGCTGATCGCCAGCGGGCGGTCGGTGAACGAGGCGTTGGCGTAGCGGAACTGGAGGGTGTAGGTGCCGGCCGCGGCGGCTTGGACGGTCCACTGGACGTAGTCGCCGGCGGCGTTCTGGTAGTCGGCGTAGCCGGTGCCGGTGTAGCCGTCCTCGTCGCTGCCGACGACCGCCCCCGACAGCGTGGCGTCCTCGGCCTGGTAGAGCTGCTGGGGGGTGGGGGTCTGGCGGGCGTAGGCGAAGACGTATCCGTACCCCAGGCCGCCGGCGTGCTGGACGTGGGTCGCCGCGACCATCGGGGGGAGTTTCCCGGCCGCTTCGGCGACGTAGGTGGCGTCGGTGGGCACGATCGGCGTGTCGGGCTTGACGATGATCCCGTCCGCGCGGGCGACCTGGCGCAGGTGGCCGGCGTCGACCTTGCCCAGCGCGTCGCCGACACCGACCGGCCCGGCCGACAGGTTCGCCAGCAGCAGGTTGTCGATCTCCCCGCTGAGGAAGACATCCGCCCACGGCCAGATCCCCAACGCCCCCGCGAACTGCGAGTCGTACAGGAACTCGTCCCACTTCGGCCGGTCGAACCGGTCGTCCGAGACCCGGATCGTGGTCAGGTTCTGGTAGCGGACGCTCTGCAGGTAGTCGCGCGGCAGGGCCATGCAGTACTGCAGGTCCATCCCGTTCCCGGCCGCCTGGTGCGCCATGTTGTCGAAGAAGGCGTCGGCGTCGGTGAGGTTCTCCGCGGGCTTGGCGTTGTTGCACAGCCAGTCCTGCTCGTAGACGACCACTCCCCCCTCCCGCAGGTAGGCCATGACGCTCTGCCAGTACGCCGGATCGATGACGACGTTGTCGGAGAACCGGTACTGGCCGTGGTACGGGCTGGACTGGTCCATCCACCGCGCGTGCGTCACCAACGGCATCCCCAACTCCTGCTGGAACGCGGCCAGTCCGTCCGGGAACAGCTCCTGGTCCGCCTCGTACAGCGACGTGCCGTCCGGCAGGTCGTCCCACTTCCCGTCCGGGCCCTTGGGATACCACCAGCTGTCCAACTGCATGTAGCCCATCGGGATGTTCTGCGCCGCCCACTCGTCCCGCACCGCCAGCAGCGTGCCCGTGTACCCCTTGGCCTGGTCGAACGTGTAGTAGTAGTCCGCGCCGTTGTCCGTCCAGTACCCCAGCGTGCTCAGCACCACCCCGGTGTCACTGGCCGGCACGGACTTGCCCGCGAGGGTCCGCACCGCGGAGCCCCACGCCCGGTACGCCGCCCCCACCCCCGCCTTCACCGACAGGACCGTCTGCCGCGAGTACCCGGCCGGCAGCGTCCCGATCGAGCCGAGCACCCCCGCCGCGATCGACCCGTCCGCGCCCTGCGAGGTCTGCGCCTCCTGGAAGTGGTTCGCGGCCGAGACCACGAACGTGTCGCCCGCGTCGTCGAAGAACACCCAGGGACTGTCCGACGCGCCCTCGAACGTGTTGAACTGCGCCCGCCCGAAGCAGTCACGGTGGCTCAACTGGTGGGCCAGCCGCGGGTATCCGGTGAACGTCGGAAACGGCCCCGCGTTCGCCGCGGCCGTCACGTAGGTGTCCGTGAAGACCACCGCCGACGCACCGTCGTAGACCCGGATACCGCCCTTCCGCGCACCCGAGCGGAACGTGAACGTCGTCTCCGTGTAGCCGCCCAGCGCGTCCGACCCCGAGTGGGTGGCGATCCCGGTCGCCGCCGAGCCGAGCGAACCGCTGAACGTCCACCCCAGCACGCTCGCCGTCACCTGCCACGTGCCGGACGCGTTCACGGTTCCGCGCAGCACCGCCGGCCTCGACGGTGCCGCGCTGCTCGCGCTCGCCCGCCCGACCGCTCCCGCCAGGGGAAGGGCCAGCGCGGCGGAGCCGACACCGGTGGCCCTGAGGAAGACGCGACGACTGAAACCGGTCATGGGGGGTGCTCCTCGTCTCGTTGCGGGCAGCGGAACGCGCGCGGTGGGGGCAGGCGGCCGTGTTTCGCTGAGGTGCTGGTGAGGTGCTGAGGAAGACGCGCGTGAAGGTCACGCGAAGGTCGTACGCCGTGAACGCGGCACCGGAGCGCGGCAACGGCCCGTCCGCTGCGTGAAGATGCGGTGCGCCCGGTGAGGGGATGACGCTCAGTGTGCAGTGGTGTCGCTTTTGAGGTCAAGACTCAAGACGAGGAAACACTTCCCCACATCGGTTCACTCATGTGAAGCACGGATCAGGGAGTGACCTCAACTCGCAGCCCAGGGCGACCACCTGGCGATTCGATGTTCAATGAACCGACCTGAATTCATGTATGGAACCGCTGCCTCAGCCGCCACGGAACAGGGCCGCCCTCTCCGACGGGAAGGGGCGGCCCTGGCGCACCTCCCCGGTGGTGGCCGGGAGGCGTGCTCCGAAGGTCAGTTGAGCACGTGCGCCGCGTCGACGCTGACCGCGGTCCCGGTCGAGGCCGACTGGGAGGTGCCGCTGACCGTGAGGGTCAGCGTGTGGTGCCCTGCGCTCAGGCCGGTGCTGCTGAAGACGGTCTGCTGCGCCGCGGCGGTGGCGGCGTACTCGTCGATGCCGACGGGAGTTCCGCCGTCGACGGAGACCTCGGCCTGCCCCTGCGCGGGGCCGGTGGCCCCGACCAGCGAGACGCCGGTGCCGTAGAACTCGACGGTCGAGGTCGCCCCGGCCGAGGAGGAGGTGTGGGTGGTGGAGGTGTAGGCCGAACTGTCGCTGTTCTGCGCCCACGTCCCGCCGTAGCGGAAGAGGTCCTCGCCCTGGCCGTCGCCGGGCACCTGCGGGGTGGCGGTGGCGCCGCGGACCATGTCGGCGTCGTCCACCTCCATGTCCGCCTTCTTCCACACGTGCACGTAGCCGATCTGGCTGGTGGCGGGGAACCCGGTCGCCGTGGGGCTGGATGTGTACGGCGAGCGGATGCCCTGGGACAGGATGATGTTCATGCCGGTCTGGTTGTAGTCGGTGTTGTCGTACGTGCGGGCGAGCACCCCGTCGACGTAGAACTTGAGGTAGCCCGGCCCCCACTCCAGGCCGTAGGTGTGGAAGGAGCCGTTGAGGCTGCTGCCGGCGGTGTGGTCACCGGTGTGGCTGGTCAGCGTCGTGGAGGTCGGCGACTTCCAGTTGTGGTCGGTCATGCTGACCCACTTCGGCGAGCTGGTGCTCTGGCCGATCTCCTCGATGTCGATCTCGTTGCCCCAGACCGGGTCGATGTGCTCCAGCCAGAACGCCGGGCAGGTGCCGGGGAACGCCGTGGCGGACGCCTTGATGCTCGCCTCCACGTAGCCGTACTTGATCGTGTCGAGGCTGATCACCCCGCCCGACTGGTAAGGGGTGTTCACCCGGGTCTCGAAGCCGGGGTTGGTGAGCAGGTTGGTGCTGCCGCCGTCCGCGGTGAAGCTCGCGTCGTCCAGCCGGGTCCAGCCCTTCTGGTTTGAGGCGCTCTTGAGCCCGACGCTGCACGACCCGCCGGTCACCTTGATGCCGCTGAGGGTGTAGAGCGTGTACGCGCCGTTGGACCTGGGGATGGACAGCGAGGTCGCGGTGTTGGTGGAGCCGCAGTTGTCGGCGACCAGGGACTGGGTCTGGTCGTTCGCCCCGCCGGTCCACACCCAGGCCGAGAAGGTGTAGGTGCCGTCCGCGAGGCTGCTCACCTTCTGCCGGGTGGTGACGTCGTAGCTCCAGTAGTTGTAGTGCACCAGCGCCGAGGAGCCCGAGCGGTGCTGGGTGGTGGTGACGTAGTCGGCGAGCGGCGACCACGAGTCGGCGCTGACGGTCTGCCAGCCGGCGGGCGTCTCGTTGAAGGAGTCGTTCGGCGCGTACTCGGAGTTGAGCGAGAGGTTGCCGCCGGACTCGGCGATGTCGCCGGCGTCCCAGCGCCACACGTCGCTGTAGGTGAGCGGCATCGGCTGCCACTTGGCGGTGTCCACGCTGGTCGCACCGAAGTCGTCGGAGTAGGCCGGTGAGTAGACCCAGTTGCCGGACCCGGTCGGGTCGGAGACGGGCAGCGGGTCGGCGGCGGTGGCGGGCGTGGCGCCGCCGGCGACGGTGAGGGGTATGAGGCCGGTGCCGAGCAGCGCGAAGGCGAGGGCGCGCGTGGTGAGGGTGCGCAGCGGTGATCTCATGGAGGGGTGGTGCTCCCTTCCGTTACTTTCCGGCGCCGAGGGTGAGTCCCTCGATGATTCGCCGGCCGAGCCAGATGTAGATGAGGAGCAGCGGGAGGAGCACGATCACGATCCCGGCGAAGAGCTGGCCCCAGTCCGCGCCGGTGTACTGGAGGCGCTGCATGAACTGGATGAGCGCCAGCGGGAGGGTGTCGTTGATCGAGCTCTGCAGGAAGACCAGCGCGAAGGTGGTCTCGCTCCAGTGGGCGACGACGTTGAGGATCAGCAGGGTGACGATCCCGGATCGCGCCAGCGGGAACATGATCGAGCGGAAGGTGCGCAGCGGTGAGGCGCCGTCGAGGGACGCCGCCTCCTCCAGTTCGCGCGGCAGCGAGGCGAAGAAGCTGGTCAGGAAGAACACGGCGAACGGCAGCGAGGTGCCGACGTAGATCAGCCACAGCCCGAGGAAGCTGTCCACCAGGCCGGCCTGGTTCATCGCCGCGTACAGCGGCAGCACCACCATCTGGGCCGGGACGCCCAGGCCCAGGGCGAAGCCGAGGGAGATGGCCCGGGTGCCGCGCACCTTGAACCGGGCGAGCGCGTACGCGGCCGGCGCGGCGAACAGTACGGTGCCCAGGGCGGTGGCGGTGACCAGCCCGACGGTGTTCACCAGCGCCACGCCGAAGTTGCTCTCCTGCCAGGCGTCGGCGAAGTTGCCCCATCGCCAGGTGTGGGGCAGCGACAGCGGGTTGCTGAAGATCTCGTCGGTGGTCTTCAGCGAGGCGAGCAGAATCCAGAGGACCACGAAGATGCTGAATCCGGCGATGATCCAGGTGGCGGCGCGCACCGCGGTGGTGACGGTGCTGCCGACCAGCGCGGGGAAGGAGCGGGAAGGGCGGGGGGACCGGGCGGAGCGGGAGAAGCGGGCGCGGGCGGGCTCGCGGGGTGTCACGGCGGTGGACCTCACAGTTCCACCGACTCACGGCGGAAGACGCGGCTGAGCAGGACGACGGCACAGGCGGCGAGCAGCATCGTCACCACGGAGGAGGCTGCCGCGGTTCCGTACCGGGGGGTGCCGACCGAGGCGAACGCCTCGGAATAGGAGTAGACGGCGGTGTTCCAGATCTTCAGCGGCGGCAGGTAGCCGCCACCGCCGGCGAAGGCGTAGAGGAACTCGAAGATCTTGACGGAGCTGATCGCCCACAGGATCGCCGCGACCCCGACCGCGTCCCAGGTCAGCGGGAGGATGACATAGCGGAACCGCTGCCAGGCGTTGGCCCCGCTGATCTCGCACTCCTCGAACAGGTAGGGCGGGATACGGTCCGCGGCGGCCATCAGGATCGTGGTGTAGAAGCCGGTGTTGATCCAGATCAGGCCGACCAGGACGACGGCGAACAGGTTGTCCTCGGCGAGCCACTGGGGCGGGTGGTGGAATCCGCTCCAGCCGAGGATCTGGTTGATCATGCCGTCGTGCTGGAAGAGGAATCCCCACACGATGGCGAGCAGCACGCCCGGCGCGATGTTCGGGAAGAACACCACCATGCGGATGAACTTGCGGCCCCGCATGTCCCGCAGGGCGAGCATCATCATGAAGGCCAGCACGAAGGTCGCCGCGCCGACGCCGAACAGGATGATCAGGGTGTGGGTGAAGGACGAGCGGAAGGTCGGGTCGTGGAAGAGCATGCGGAAGTTCTGGAAGCCGACCGGCTTGACCGGCCCGGAGCCGGACCACCTGGTGAAGGCGAGACCCACCGTGATCAGGCCCGGGACGACCAGGAACCCGGCGTAGAGCAGGGCGGCGGGGACGACGAACCAGCCGAACAGGCGCCGCTTGGAGCGTTCGAGCGGGTTCGTGGGTGCCGAGCGTCCGCGCGGGGTGTCCTGGTCGGTGTTCCCGGCCGTCCCCTTCCGGACGGTGCGGTGGCGGTCCTCGGCGCCGCGGATGGTCGTTGTCACTGGGGTACCTCCGGAAGGGGGTTCGAGCCCGCAGCACGTACGGCCGCTGCGGTGGGGCCGGATCAGCCGTTGTTGGACCAGTACGCCGCGCTCCGCTCGGGCAGCTTGGCCGCGAAGTCCTTGGCGGAGGTCTTGCCGAACAGGAGGCTGTTCACCAGCGGTTCGAGCACCTTGGTGGTCCAGTCGCTCTGGTAGTCCACGAGGCCGTCGTACTGCCCGTGCAGCGGCTTGGTCGCGGCGTCCAGGTTCTTCTGCACGCCGGCCAGCACCGCGGGGGCGGCGATGTCCGAGCGCGGGGTCAGGTTGGCGGTGTCGGTCGCGATGGCGGCCAGCCGCTGCTTGTTCATGAAGTAGCTGATGAACTGCTTGGCCTCGGTGGCGCGGGCCGCCTTCTTCGGCACCGTGAAGCCGATCAGGTACGCCTCGGGGCTGCCGCCGTCGCCCGCGGCGACGTTCGGCATCGGGAAGAAGCCGGGCTTGAAGCCGCGTGCCAGGTAGGAGGCGGTCTCGGAGGGAATCCAGGAGCCGCAGTAGAGGAAGTCGGCCTTGCCCGCGGCCCACTTCTGCTGGAGGGCGGGGAACTTGCTGCTGCTGTAGCCGGGCGCGAAGTAGTGCCGGGTGACCAGTTCCTCGATCCGCTGGGCGGCGGCGAGGATCGCCGGGTCCTTGAGCGCGTCGCCGGTCTTGTCGCCGGCCGCGGCACGCAGCTTGCCGGGGCCAAGCTGGTTCACCACCAGTTCGGCGAAGTAGTAGAGGTTGTACAGGGCGATGTCGCCGTCCTGGGCGATCGGCGCGCGGCCGGCCGCCTTGGCCTTCTGGAACAGGGCGGTCAGCTCGTCCCAGGTCTTCGGCGGGTCGGCGGCGATGTCGGGGTGGGCGGCGGCGTTGAACCAGAACCCGGAGGAGGCCACCTCGTAGGGGATCATCCAGGTGTCGCCGCCGGTGGTGACCAGGTCGGTGTAGGCGGGCTTGACGGCTGCGGACAGCGGCTGGGTCTCACCCTCGGCGGGCTTGCCGAGCACGTCGTTCAGCGACAGCGCGTTGCCCGTGCTGACCAGTACCGAGCGCACGTTGCGCTGGGCGCCGTCGATCAGGTCGAACGGGGTGGTGCCGGCGTTGAGGGTCGGCGAGATCTTGGCGAAGACGTCGCGGCCGCCCCACTGCACGTCGACCTTGATGCCGGTGTCCTGGGTGAACGCGGCGATCTGCCGGGCCAGGACCTTCTGCTGCGGCTCGCCCTCGCTCCAGCTCGACCAGAAGGTGAAGGAGCCCTTGGCGGAGCCGCCGGAGGATTTTCTGCCGCCGACCACGCGGCCGCAACCGGCCAGCAGCGGGCCCGCGGCGAGCGCGGTGACCGCGGCGGCGAAGGCGCGTCGAGATGTTTCAGGCATGAGCTGTCCTCAAGGGGAAATGGGGCGTGTGAGTGGGTGGTGCGGAAGATGCCGGGGCCGGGGCCGCCTCAGGCGGTGGCCACGGCGATCTCGGGCGCGCTGATCGCCCAGTAGCCGCGGGTGCCGGGGTCGACCAGCCGCCAGGCGATCCGGACCTGGCCCGCGCTGTCGGGGCAGTGTCCGGTGAGCGTCAGCGGCGTGCTGAGCTGCGACTCGGGCCGCAGCCGCAGCCAGAGCCGGTGGGTGCTGCCGTCGTCGAACTCGGCGTGCACGGTGGCGCCGAACTCGGGGATGGCGTTCCACAGGCGGTAGTGGCTCAGGAACGACACCGTGAACCGCGCCCCGGGGGTGACCGGGGTCCACGGCGAGCGGAGGGTGGAGTCGAAGTCGCCGGTGCCGCCCCAGCGCCGGGAGTCGGCGACGGCGATCATGTCCCGGCTGCGGACGAAGGAGCCCCGGCCCCGGCCGCCGTCCTCGCGTGCCCAGTCCTGCTGCCGGATCAGCCGCCAGCCGCGGTATCCGGGATCGCCGGAGTCCGGGGTGCGCTCCAGCCGGGACCAGCCGGCCGGCAGTTGCCCGGTCGAGGTCGCGCCGTCCGGGACGGCGACGGTGTCGAAGGGGTCCTGGCCGGGGGTGCCGATCGGGACGCCGTCCAGCCCCCACGCGGGGTCCACCGGGATCGCGAAGTGCCGCAGGATCGAGGGGACGACGTCCACCTGCCGCCAGGTGCGGGCGCGGGCGGTGCCGGGATCGATCCAGGAGGCGCTCGCCGCGATCCACGCGGTCCTGGTGGTCTCCTCGTCGCCGCCGTGCAGATCCCCGGTCTGGCCGTGGTCGGTGGCGACCAGGACCAGCCAGTCCTCCTCGGCGTGGGTCGGGCGGGCCCGCACGGCGGAGAGGATGTCGCCGATGTGGCCGTCGACCCGCTCGATCGCGGCGCCGTACGCGTCCGAGTCGGACCCGACGGCGTGACCGGTGGCGTCGACCTGGTGGAAGTAGGCGTAGGCCAGGTCGAGTTCCCGGTCCTTCAGGGCGTGCACGAGGTCCCGGGTGGTGGCGGCGTCGTTGCGGACCGGGTCGCCCTCCTCCGGCTGGAGCCTGGTGGTGGCCGACGCGATCAGGAAGTCGTTGATCGGCGCCCAGTCCGCGCTGCTGAACGTCACCAGGTCCGGCCGCAGTTCGCCGATCCGCGTGAACAGCGGCGGGTACCGGGTGAGGTCGTGGCCGGCGAACTCGTTCTCGAACACCAGGTGCTTGTCCGGCCAGACCCCGGTGTGCAGGCTCGCGTGGCCGGGGCCGGACACCGGCAGCGTGAGGGCGGTGTCGGTGATGTGGGAGGGGGCCAGCACGCCGGCCTGACCGACCGAGTCGATCGCCGGGGTGCCGGCGGCCGTCAGCCGGTCGTAGCGGGTGCCGTCCACGACGATCAGCAGCGCCTTCGGGCGCCGGCCCGCGGTGGTCGGGTCCGCCATGGGTCGGGGGGTGCTCATCCGTGGGATCTCCTCGCGGCTTGGTGGACGAGCCGGGCGAAGAACTCCGCCTGGGCCGCGGTCTGGTAGTCCCCGCCGCCCTCGTGGCCGTTGTGTCCGTAGACGTTGATCGACTTCTCGACCGGACGCGCGGAGTGCGCGCCGTAGCGGTTGAACGCGGCGTACACCGAGGAGGGCGGGCAGGTGCGGTCCATCAGCCCGACCGAGAACAGGGCGGGGGCGCTCGCGCGCCGGCCGAGCAGCGCGCCGTCGAAGTAGGACAGGGTGCGGTAGACGGTCTCGGTCCGGTCCCGCCACGCCGCGAGGTACGCGGTCACCTCGTCGTAGGGCCGCCGGTCGGCCAGGGCGACCGCGCGGGGGAAGGCGCACAGGTACGGCACGTCGGCCGCGACGCCCAGCAGGTCCACGTCGACGTGCGCGGCCAGCGCTGCCGCGGCGAGGGCGATCCCGCCGCCCTGGCTGGCGCCGGTCACGATGATCCGGGCCGGGTCCACCAGTTCGGTGGCCGCGGCGGCCTGGAGCAGGCGGGCGGCGTCGGTGTAGAGGCGGCGGTAGAAGAAGGTCTCCGGGTCGGTGATCCCGAGCGTCAGGTAGCCCGGGGCGTGCGGCAGTCCCGCCGCCGCGTCCGGGTCGGGGGTGCCGGCGCCGGGCCCGCCGGAGCCGCTGCCCTGGCCCCGGTTGTCCATCGAGAAGTGCGCGTATCCGGCCGTGGCCCACAGCAGGTCGGTGTGCGGGAAGCCCCGGCCGCGCGTGTGCCCGTGGTACTGCACGACCGCCGGCAGCGGGCCCGTCGCCCCGGCCGGCACGGTCAGCCACGCCTTGATCGGGGCGCCGCCGAATCCCGCGAAGGAGACGTCATAGGTGTCGACGAGCCGCCACGGCGTCTCCACCTTGGCGAGGGCGAGGTCCAGCGGAAACGCGCGGGTGGCCGCGATGGTCCGCTCCCAGAAGGCGTCGAAGTCCTCGGGCTCGGGGAGGTCGCCGAGGTAGCCGGCGAGTTCGGACGGTGGGAGGTCGAAGAGCGGCACGGGAGGGGCCTTTCACCGGGCTGAGCACGTCTCGGGCGGCGCCGGGAACGTCGGTACTGTCGGTACTGTCCGTACTGTCGGTACTGGGGAGGGGAGCTGAGGAGGGGTGAGGGGTGCGCCGCGCCGAGGACCACCGCGGGGCAGCGGTCACACGAGGGCCCCGTCGTAGGCGTTGAGGAGGTCGGGCAGGTCCGCCACGCTGTCGAGAATGTGCGTGTGGGGCACGGTCGCGAAGTCCGTGTCGGTGTGGGTGCCGGTCCGCACCGCCGCCACCACTGCCGCACCCGCGCGGTGCCCGGCCAGCAGGTCGCTGGTCGTGTCGCCGACGGCGGCGAGTCGGGTGACGGACTCGGTGCCGGTGCGCAGGAGCGCGGTGAGCAGCATGTCCGGGTAGGGGCGGCCGCGGCCGGCGTCGACCGGCGACAGGGCGAGGGTGACCAGGTCGCGCCAGCCCAGCTCGTCGAGGATCTGGTCGCGGGTGGCCGGGGAGAAGCCGGTGGTGAGGACGACCTGGCGGCCGGCGGCGCGCATCCGCTCGATGGCGTCGGCCGCGCCCGGCAGCGGAGCGACGCCGTTCTCGGCCACGGAGCGCGCGTACGCCTGCTCGAACGCCTGGTTCGCCCGGGCGGCGCGGTCCTCGTCGCCCCGGGTCAGCACCCGGAAGACCGCGATCTTCGACTGGCCCATGGTCTCCAGCGCGTAGGCGACCGCGGCGGCGTGCTCGGGGCTCCCCGGGGTGAACCCGGCCACGGGCAGCGCTTCGTGGAAGGCCGCGAGCACAGCGCCGCCGTCCTCGACGGTCGTGCCGGCCATGTCGAGGCAGACCAGCTGTACGGATTCGGGCATGGTTGTCCTTCGCTAGGGATGGTGCTGAGGTGACCGGACTTCGGTCACGGCCGCCGGGCTCCCCGCGTGCCCGCGCCGACCTGCCGTGCGCGCTCCGATCCGGTACGCGAGCGAGGGCCGGGACAACCCGGGGAGTCCGCTCGGCCTTCTCATGTCGAGCTTGGCGAAACTCTCCCAGCCCACTCGGGAACGCGTCAATGACTTGTACGTACAAGACATCGATCGTTCACCTCGGCGGCCCCTTCGGCGAGCGGACACCGGCTCGCGATCCGGGCGAATCCACCCGCGCTCGGCGACCTGCGGCCCGCTGTGTCATGACACCCCGACCGGCTCCGAGGCCCCGCCGCCCGCACGCACGACCACGCGAACGCACCTGTACCGTCAGGTGCGTGCAGGAGCCCTTGCGCAGCGCCATCGCGGCCCGGTCGCGCCGGCGCACCCGAAGCGGCGAGGTCCAGGTCGGCGATCGTCTGCCGTCGGAGGCCGACCTGCGCACGGAGTTCTCGACCTCGCGCCGGGGACACCCCCGCCGAGGGAACAACGCCTGACCGTCGACGCGCCGGACGTGCCGATCGAGTGGTCCGAGGACCGCAACCGGTCGGACGTGGCCACGGCGACCGTCAACAACACCCGCGCGGCGCGGTCGGCGAGGCGGCTCCAGCCCCTCGCTCCCGGCTCCCGGCTCCCGGCTTCCGAGCGCCAACTCCTCGCTCCGCGAACGGAGTCGGGCCAGGCTCGGGGCCGGCGCCTCCCCGCGCGCACCTACCGGGACGTCTCCTCCGAAGCACACATGGCCCCGAACTTGTTATAAGCGAGGGGCAGGAATCAACCACTTGTACGTACAAATAGCACGAGGTCGAGGTGACGGATGCCGACGGCCGGGTCCAGTGGTGTCGGCGAGGCCGGCGCCTCGATGCGCAGAAAGCGCTCTCGGAACATGCGCACCCGCCGCTCGCCGTAGACCGTTTCCGTGCTGGGCCATTGACACAAGAAACCGCTTTCTCCTAGCGTTCCGGGGCGAGGAGACTCCATGACCCCCGACTGGCCCGAGGTCGTCCGACGTGTCGACGACCACGCATGGGCGCGCGACATCACCGACCACGTCCGTGCGGACTTCGACCGCTGGCAGCCCGGCCTCGTCATCCCCGGTCCCGCCACCCCGACGGCCTGGACCCACCACTACTTCTGCGACGACGACGGCTCCGCCCTCACCTTCGCCCCAGACTCCCCGCACCGGCACGTCTGTGCCACGTGCGGGCGGGTCTACCGCGGCGAACCGTGGGACGGCGCCTGGCGGACCACCGTGCACAACTGCGTGGCGGCGCAGGCCCAGCGCGCCGCACTGGTGCTGCGCCTGTCACCCGAACCCGCCCAGCGCGAGCGGGCCCGGGCCGCACTGGAGCGGATCTTCGCGACGTACACCCGCGACTACCTCGCCTACCAGCCGCACGGCGTGCACGCCGGCCGGGGGCGGGTGCAGCCGCAGTCGCTGGACGAGGCGGTCTGGGCGGTCCTGCTGCTGCGCGCGCTGCGCTGGGCCGGGCCGGACGCGCTCAGCGCGGGCACCCGCGCCGCGCTGCCGCGGTTCGCCCGGGCGGTGGCGGACCTGCTGCGTCCCCAGATCTCCGCGATCCACAACATCCACTGCTGGCTGCTGGCCGCGGTGGCCGAGTGCGCGGCGCTGCTGGCGGACCGCGAACTGCTCGACTGGTGCCGGGACGGCGAGTTCGGCGCCCGGGCCCAGATCGCCCGGGGCTTCCACGCCGAGGGCCTGTGGTTCGAGTCGAACGCCCATTACCACTACTACGCCGTCGCGGCGCTGCTGTCGTATCGCGAGGCGACCGGCCCCGACGGCCTGGACCAGGACTCCGCCGCCCGCCTGTCCCGCGCCGTCAGCGCCCCGCCCCGACTGGCGTACTCCGACACCCGGTTGCCGGCCTACGGCGACGGGTGGCCCGACTGCTGGACCGCGGACTTCGCCCCGCACGCGGAAGCCGCCTGGACGCTGCTGCCCGAGCGGCCGGTGGACCCCGCGCCGTACTACCGCGTGCCGCGGCCGGGGCCGGTGCGGTTGTGGGGCGGCGCCGACCTGCCCGGTGGCGTCGGCGTGCTCGGCCCGCGCCGCTCGGTGGCGGCCCTGGTCTTCGGACCGGACGAGCTGGTCTCCCCGCCCGGCGACGACGAGCGGTCCCTGGTCTGGCCTGAGGCCGGGGTGGCGGTGCTGCGCTCGGACCGCGCCCGGCTCACCCTGCGGTTCGGCCCGGACGGCGGGTGGCACGACCACCGCGACAAGCTCGCCGTCGACGCCGAGACCGCGGGCGGCTGGCAGAGCCTGGACCTGGGCACCAGCGGCTACGGTGCGCGCTTCACCGCCTGGATGCGCTCCCCCGTCGCCCACAACCTGATGATCTGCGACGGGCGGCGCCAGCCGGCCCACACCGGCCGGCTGCTGCACGCCTCCGAGCACCGGGTGTCGGCGCAGTCCGCCTGGGACGGCCACACCCTGCGCCGCACCCTCCAACTGGCCGACGACGGCTGGACGGACGTCTTCGAGGCCGAGGCACCCGCCACCGGCCTGCTGGAGTGGGTCTTCCACGGCGACGGCGCGTTCGCCCCCGGCGCCGGCCACCCCGCCATGCTCACCGACGACGGCCCGGACCAGGACGCTTCGGACCGGGACGCCCTGGACCAGGACGCCGGCTCGGCAGCCACCGCCGCCGGGGGCAGCCCCCGGGACCCGGAGCACGACACCGGCCACGGCTGGCTGCGCGAGGTCCGCCGGCTGCCCGTTCCTGCCGACCGCCGATTGACCGGTGCGTGGGACGCCGCCGGGTCGCCCGTGCTCGAACTCGACGTACCGGAGGGCTTCGTGGCGTACGCGGCCGTCGCCGACGGCAACCCGACCGGGCTGCCGCTCGGCGTGGTGCTGCTGCGCGGCCGCGCCCGACGAGCCCGGATCAAGGCCCGCTTCCGCCTGCCCGACCGGCCCTGATCCGCCGCCCCGCGCACCCGTGTCCGCCCGCCCCCACGCGCCCGGCTCCCGCCTGCGCCGCGCCGCCCAGCCGCCAACTGCCACCTGCCACCTGCCACCTGCCACCTGCCACCTGCCACCTGCCACCACGTACCGCCCTGGCACCCTGCTCCGCCGACCGACAGCGCACCCACCCACCCACCACAGAGAGCCACTGATGTCGCGATTCGACCTGCCCCTGGAAGAACTCCGAAGCTACCGGCCCGACCTGCCCGCGCCCGACGACTTCGACGCGTTCTGGGACGGCACGCTGCGAGAGGCCCGCGCGTCCGCGATCGACGCGAGCTTCACGCCGGTCGACCTTCCGCTGCCGGGCGTTGAGGTGCTCGACGCGACGTTCGCCGGGTTCTGCGGCCACCCGGTGAAGGGCTGGCTGATACTGCCGGCCGGCGGCGGCGAACCGCTGCCGACGGTGGTGAAGTACATCGGGTACAACGGCGGGCGCGGCCTGCCGCACGAGCATCTGCTGTGGGCCGCGGCCGGGTTCGCCTGCTTCGTGATGGACACCCGCGGCCAGGGCAGCGGCGGGTCGGTCGGCGACACCCCCGACCCGGTGGGCAGCACCCCCGCCCAGCCCGGCCAGATGACCCGCGGGATCGGCGACCGGCACGGCTACTACTACCGGCGGGTCTTCACCGACGCCGTCCGCGCGGTGGAGGCCGCGCGCAGCCACCCGCGGGTGGACGCCTCGCGGGTCGCGGTGGCCGGCGGCAGCCAGGGCGGCGGCATCACCCTGGCCGTCGCGGGACTCGTCCCCGACCTGGCGGCGGTCGCCGTGGACGTGCCGTTCCTGTGCCACTTCCAGCGGGCCGTCAGCCTCACCGACCGCGACCCCTACCGCGAGGTGGCCCGCTACCTGCGCGCCCACCGCGACCACACCGACCAGGTCTTCCGCACCCTGTCGTACTTCGACGGGGTCCACTTCGCCGCGCGCGCCACCGCCCCGGCGCTGTTCTCCGTCGGCCTGGAGGACCAGACCTGCCCGCCCTCGACGGTCTTCGCGGCCTTCAACGCCTACCGCGGCACCGACAAGTCCATCGAGGTCTACCCCTTCAACGACCACGAGGGCGGCGGCCCCTTCCAGTCGCTGCGCCAACTCCACTGGCTGCCCTCGCGGTTCGCGCCCACCACCGGAACGGAGACCGGCCGCACTCGCTGAGGAGCGCCGCCACGACGCCATGGCGGTCGGCGGGAGCCCGGCCGGGGTGTGCGCGGCGGTGGCCGCGCCGCGGCCGGGCCGTACGGTCGCGCTGGTGCACAACCGGCCCGTGCCGGGCGGCAGTTCCCGCAGCCAGGTATACGGGTCCGGGTGTGCGGGGCGACCGGACACGGTGTGCGGCGCCCCGCGCGCGAGGTGGATGCCACCGGTCCGGACGACGTCCGCCCCGTCCACGCCGTGCCCGGGTGCGCGCCGGCGCGCCGCACGCCCAAATCGCCGTCCGGGCCCGCCGGCCGTGGCCCGGCGCCGTCGGGAGGAGCCACGTAGCGATGCCCGCGCCGGAAGCCACCGCCGGCGCGGGCCGGACCCTGTGGGACGGCGGCGGTACGCACCCGGCCCGGAGCCACGCCGCGACAGGCTGGGCCGGGTTCGGGCCTGGACGGGGGGACGGACGACGATCTCGCTGATGTCGATGCCGTCGGGCTGCTCGATCGCGTAACCGAGGGCGGAGACGATCGAGGAGGGCGGTACGGCGATCTCGGCGCGCAGCCGGACCGCCTCCGCCACCGCCCGCGGGTCCGCCGCTCCCTTGCGTGAACAGCGCGACCCCGTACCGCGACTTCCCCACCCGGGAAGTCCCGATCGAGGCGGGTCTACCGTAATGAGGTGGCCCCACTCCGCGACGCCGTACCCGACTTGCTCGCGGCGCACCCGCCCCGCGAGGCGCTGCGCGCCCGGACCCGGCTCTTCCTCGACCACGCCACCGCGAAGTACGGCATGGCCGCCGCCTTGCGCGCCATCGCCGCCCTGATGGACGCGTGCGTGGCCGCGGGGGCGATCCGCACCGGCATCGGCCCCGCCGAGCTGGGCGCCGACCTCGAAGGCATCGCCCTCACCTCGGCGAGCCCGCAGCGGCGGCAGCGCGCAGAACGCCTCCTCGAACTCACCCTGGACGGCCTCAAGGCCCGCCCGTGAGCGCCCGACTCGACGACGTGCTCGCCGCGTTGGTGCGCTGCACCGGTACGCCGATAGCCGACACCGGCGACGAGCACGAACGGTGGCCGCTGTACATGGCAGCGTGCGGGAAGGGCGAGTGCCTCGACCTGCTCTTCAGCGCCGTGGCCCTCGAACCGGTGCCGAGCGTCGCGCTGGGGATCGTCCTCCACGTGCTGGGGACGCTCCCCGAGGCCGCCCGCCCCTCCTGGATCGCGCGGCTCCCGCTCCAGGACAACCGCGACTACGCGACCCGCCGCGCGCGGGAGATCGGCATCCACCAGAGCCGTGACGTGACACCGCTGCTCGTCGACGAGAACGTCCAGGACACCTGGTCCGACTGGTTGCAGTTGCTCCTCGCGGAACGTTCCACCGAGCCGGCCGTACTGCACCGGCTCGCGCGGGCGGGCCGCACCAAGCGCATCAGGCGCCTCGCCTCGGCACCCCGGGACCCTCAGCCTGATCGGGCGGATCGGCCGGGTCGGTCTACCGGACGTCGATGACGGCTTTGCCCGGCACGCGGCGACCCGCCAGTTCGGCGGCTGCCGACGCCACCTGTGTCCAGTCGGTGCGCAGGGCGACCTGCGGGTCCAGCTCGCCGCGGGCGGTGAGCGCGGCGAGCCAGCTGAGGTCGGCGCCCAGTCCTGCGGCGTCGTCCAGCAGGAAGTACGTCGCCATCTGGCGGTTGTGGCGCCCGCCGTCACCGAAGAGGGCGCCGTGAGGGAACTGCTCGCCCGCACCGGAGACGTGCCCCGCGGCCACCAGCACGCCGCTCCCGGCCAGGGCGCCGTGCGCGGCGACCAGGTGGGCGCCGCCGACCAGTTCGACCACGCCGTGCACCGGTTCGAGCCGCTGGAGCGCGGCCGGGTCGGTGACGACCTCGTGGGCGCCGAGCCCGCGCAGCGCCTCTTCCTTCGCCGGGTCGCCGGTCAGCGCGATGACGTGCGCGCCGCCCCGGGCGGCGAGTTGCAGGGTGAAGCGGCCGACGCCGCCGCCCGCGCCGGTCACCAGGACGCGCCGTCCCAGGATCGGGCCGATCCGGTGCAGGGCGCGCAGCGCCGTACCCGCCGCGACCGGCAGCGCGCTCATCGGGCCCAGGTCGGCCCCCTCGGGCACGGTGCCGATCAACGCGGTTTCCACGGCGCGCAGTTCGGCCCAGGCGCCGTCGGCCCCGAGCGTGACGACGGGGGTGCCGGCCGCGGGGCCGGAACCGTCGGCGGCCGGCTGGACCACCACGCCCGCGGCGTCCCAGCCGGGCACCGCGCCGGGGTCACCTCCGGGGACCACATGGTGGACCTCGCCGGCGTTGAGGGAGAAGGAGTGCACCCGCACCAGGGCCTGGTGGGCGGCGGGTTCGGGGTCGGGAACCGTGGCGAGCGCGAGGTGCCCCGGAGCCGAGTGGTCGATCGTCAGAGCCTTCATGACCGCGATACTGCCACTGAGTGGCATAAGCGTTCAAGGGGCACATGCGACGGGTACGCTGCACCCGTGGAGAGAGACCTGAGGCAGCTGCCGCTACGCGAGCGAAAGAAGCTGCGCACCCGCCAAGCGCTGGTCGACACGGCCCTCGAACTGTTCTCCCGGCGGGACTTCACCGCGGTCACCCTGGACGAGATCGTCGACGCGGTGGAGATCTCCAAGCGCACCTTCTTCCGCACGTTCACCTCGAAGGAAGACGTGGCGCTGGCCCCGGAGAAGGAGCTGTGGGCCGCCTACCGCGCGGACATCGCGACCCGTCCCCTCACCGGCGCGCACCTGTTCCGCGCGTACAAGGACGCGCTGTTCGCCGCGCTGGAGCAGATGGCCGACGGCTGGGAACGGCGCTTCCTGGCCAGCCGCAACCTGGCCGACCGCACCCCCGCACTGACCGCGCACAGCCTGCGCCACTGCTCGGAGGTCTCCGCGGACGTCGTCCGGATCGTGGCGGACCGCCTCGCCGGCCACGCCCCCGGCCCGACCGAACTCCGCCTGCTGCTCGACCTCATGCTGGCCGCCTGGCACCGCGCCCTGGAGACCTGGACCACCTCGCCCACCGGCCGCCAGGACCGCGCGGCCCTCGTCCGCCACACGCACGAAGCGTTCGCGGCGATCCCCACGGTCGCCGCGCTGGCGGCACGGGACAGCTAGTGCGTGCCGGGCGCCGCTGGGGAAAAGGCGTGGCCGCACGCCAGTCGTGATGTGACAATCGGTCCGCATCTTGATCCACATCCGCGTTCCGGAGGTCCGCATGGACATCGCCCCGCTGCTGCCGATGACCACGCCCCGGTTGTCGCTGCGTCTGTTCACTCCCGGCGACGTGGACGACCTGTACGCCTACCAGAGCCTGCCGAGCGTGGCGCGTTACCTGTACCGGCCGGCGCACACCCGGGAGCGCAGCGAGCAGGTCGTGGCCGAGCGCGCGGCGGGCGTCGTGTGGCGCGCCGACGGGGACAAGCTGGCGCTTGCCGTGTGCCGGCACGACGAGCCCGGGGTCCTTGGCGAGGTGACGCTCAAACTGGCCGACGCCCGCGCCGCCCAGGCCGAGATCGGCTGGACCCTCGACCCGCGTCACGAGGGGCACGGCTACGCGACCGAGGCGGCCGCGGCGCTGGCCGGGTTCGCCTTCGACCGGCTGGGCGTGCACCGGCTCTACGCACGGCTGGATGTGGAGAACGCCGGGTCCGTGGGGGTCTGCGAGCGCCTCGGGATGCGTCGGGAGGCGCACCTGGTCGAGAACGACCTCGACGGGGACCGCTGGGGCAGCGAGTACATCTACGCGGCGCTGGCCGCGGACCTGCGCGGTCGATCAGGCAGTTGAGGCTGCCACCGCCCCCTGTTCGTGGTGGATGTTCGCGGTGGATACCGCGGCGGTGGTGGAGCCGTTGCTGCCGCCGTCGCGGGATGAGTGGCTGCCGCGGGACCATCCGGCGCGGTTCGTCGCCGAGTTGGTCGACGAGGTCCTGGACCCGGCCCCGATTCCGGCGGCCCGCGCCGACAAGCGCGGGTCCCCGCCGTACGGCCGGCGTCTGCTGGTCCGGCTGCCGGTCCACGGCTGCACGACAGGGGTGCGCTCGCAGCGGGCGACCGGGCGCGGGGTCCGACGGACGCGCCGGGGGGCCGGTCAGGCGAGGAAGTGCAGGAGGGCCGCGGTGAGTTCGGCCGGGGCGTCCTCCGGGACCAGGTGGCCGGCGCCCGGGAGCAGGTGCAACCCGGCCGCGGGGATGCGCGATGCCAGCTCGTGGGCCTTGGCGACGGGAATCCAGGTGTCGTCCTCGCCCCAGCACACCAGGACGGGGAGGGCGAGGGAGCCGTAGCGCGGTTGGATCTCGTCGGTGAAGCGCTGGTCGGCCTGGGCGATCTGGCGGTAGAAGGCCGGCTGGCCGGCCAGCGAGACGTCCTGCGCGTCGAACTTCGCGGAGGCACCGTAGCCGGGCACCACACGCGCAGCTCCGCGCCGCCGTCCGCCGTGGCGGTGCGCACCCGGCCGATGTCCTCGGCGGGCGTGGGCGTCGGGACGAACAGCCGCACCAGGGCGGTGCTTCCCTGTCCGCCGAGGAATCGACCCCCTCCACGTCCACTGCCGCGCCCCGCCCCGCCAAGCCCACTCGGCAGATCGACGCGCGCAGCCGGACGCCTCGGGGAGAACGCCGGTACCGTCAGCTGGCAGCTGCGTCATCTCGCCGAGCACGGTTTCATCGAGGAAGAGGTCGGCTGGGTCGTGAACGCCATCAGTGAGGACCGGGACGACCGGCGGCGCGACGCCGGCACCCTCTCGGACAGCGGCGACCTGCGGATGACACCGAGTCAACTGAAGGCGCTCAAGCCGGAGTTGACGGCCGGGATCGCCCGCCCTGTCCCTGACCCGAAGCCGGAGCCCACCCCGGACGCGCTCCCCGTCGTGGTGCAACTCCAGTCGCGGAAGAAGCGCGGCACCGTATGAGCGAGGCCGTACGCGGCGGCCTGCTTCGTCGCCATCGCGACTTCCGCCTGCTGTGGTGCAGCGAGACCGCCGGCAAGTTCGGCGCGTCCCTCACCGGGGTGGCCACTCCCCTGGCAGCCGTCTCCACGCTGCACGCCAGCACGTTCGAGGTCGGCGTGCTGACCGCGGCCGCCTGGCTGCCCTGGCTCGTCATCGGTCTGCCCGTGGGCGTCTGGGTGGACCGGCTGCGCCGCAGGCCGATCATGCTGACAGCCGCCGCCCTCTCCGTTCCGCCCTTCGCCGGTGTCCCGATCGCCGCACGCTTCGGCTGGCTGAGCGTCGGACTGCTGCTGGCCGTCGCCCTGCTGACGGGCACGGCGGCGGTGTTCTTCCAGACCGCGTACACCGCGTATCTCCCCAGCATCCTGGAGCCCGTCGACCAGCCCGAGGGCAACGCCAAACTGCAAGGCAGCGCGTCCGCCGCCCAGATCGCCGGGCTCGGCTCCGGCGGCCTGATCGCCCAGGTGGCGGGTGCCGTGAACGGCATGTTCGTCAACGCCGCGACCTTCCTCATCTCGTTCCTGTGCCTGTCGGGCATCCGGCACCGCGAGTCCCGGGTGACCGGACCCGAACGTCGCCCCAGGGCTCTGGTCGGCGAGGTCGGCGAGGGTCTGCGACTGGTCGCGGGCGATCCCTGGCTCCGCACGCTGACGCTCTTCGGCGCCACCAGCAACGTGGCGCTGATGGGGTATCAGTCGATCCAGGTGGTCTTCCTGGTCCGGGGCGTCGGCCTGGCCTCCGGGGGCGTCGGTGTGCTCATCGCGGCCGCCGGCGCGGGCGGCGTCGTCGGGGCCTTCGTGGCGCGCGGGGTCGCGCGCCGGATCGGCACGGCCCGCGCGCTGCTGGTGTTCGAACTCGGCCTCTCCACCCTGGCCCTGCTCATCCCGCTGACCGTCGGTGGAGCCGGAGTCCTGCTGTACCTGGCAGGCGGCTGCTCCGTGTCCGCGGGCGTCGTGGCCGGCAACGTCATCAAGGCGAGCTTCCAGCAGCGGTACTGCCCGCCGGAACTCCTCGGCCGCCTCACCGCGAGCGCCGCGTTCCTCAACTACGGGGCGATCCCGCTCGGCGCGCTGCTCGGCGGGGTACTGGGAACCGTGTTCGCTCTGCGCACCGCCATGGCCGTCACGACAGCGGGGGTGCCGCTCGCCGGCCTGATCCTGCTGTTCTCACCGATCCGGCGAAGTCGCGACTTTCCGACGTCGCGGCCGCCGACCGCCGGTCCTGGAGCCGTACCGGCCCCGGCGGGCGAGCCGTTCTCGGGCGTGCGGTCCGCGTCCCGGGCACCTGGGGCGAATCCCTGACGGTATCCCCGACCATGCCGCAGCGAGGTCCGTCGTCGTGGTGGAGCGCGTCCTTGGGCGGGGTGGGGGTGGGAGCCTCTAAGGTTCAGGGCAGAGCATCGCTGCTACGCCCAGTGGGAGACGGGGGACCGATGTCGGTGTCATGGAGCGGGCAGGGCCTTCCGCCCGCCGCGGCCGAGCGGCTGGCCTCGGCCGGGGGCAGCGGGACGTGGACGTCCGCGCTGTCCACCGGGGAGTTCGCGGCGATCCGCTCCGTGGGCTTCGAACCGGTCGGCCAGGTGATGGGTTCCGCGGTGTTCCACATCGGGCGCAGCGGCAGGTACTGGGGCTATCACGACTGCCAGTACCCGGGCGCCCGGTACAGCTATGCCTTCGGTTCGAGGACCGGCGCCCCGGTCGCGCTGTCGGGGGGCGGCGCCCCGTCGCAGGCGCTGGTCGGCGTCTTCGACGAGGCCCGGCGCACCGCGCTCGGTCGCATGTCCGCGGAGTGCCGGGCGCTCGGGGGCGACGGCGTGGTGGCCGCCGCGCTGACCATGGCCCCGTTCATCGGCCAGGCCAACTGCCTGGAGTTCAAGGTGATCGGCACGGCGGTGCGGGCGCGGGGCAGCCGGCACGTCGAGCAGCCCTTCACCTCGCATCTGGACGGGCAGGGCTTCGCGAAGCTGATCGGTGCCGGGTGGGTGCCGGTCGAGCTGCTGGTGGGCATGTCCATCGGGGTCCGGCACGACGACTACCGGACCGCGTCGCAGACGTTCTCCTGGTCCAACATCGAGGTGAGCGGGTGGAGCGACCTGGTCCACGCGGTCCGCTCCGACGCCCGGCAGCAGCTCAGGGCGCAGAGCACCCGGCGGGGCGGCGACGGGGTCATCATGGCCGACAGCGAGCTGCGCGTGTGGGCGGAGAGCTGTCTGCGGTCCGGCAGTTCCGACCAGGAGGACCACGTCGCGGAGGCGACGATGATCGGCACCAGCGTCGCACGCTTCCACGTCCGCAAGGAGCCGCCGCGCACGCTGTCGGTGATGCCGCTGGGCGACCGCGGGGTCCGGCTGCGCAAGCGGCTGGCGACGGTCGCGTCCAGTCCGTACGCGGACCGCGCGGAGTACCGGCGGCTGGTCCAGGAGATCAGCGAGCTGAACGACTAGGACGACGAGGACGAGAACGACGAGGACGAGGACGACCAGAACGACCGGGACGGACGGCCGGCCGCGGAGCCGCCACCATCCCTGACCGCTTTCGCATCGCACCATCGCACGGTTGACGAGGGGTACTGACATGACGAACGAACAGCCGAGCGCCGAGGGCGTTCCCGCGGACGCGATGCGTCGGTTGTCCGAGCTGGCGCCCGGCCGCGCCGGGTCGATCTTCACCAGCGACCTGTCGGTGAACGAGTTCCTGCTGGTGCGGGAGGCGGGCTTCAAGCCGATCGGCCTGGTCCTGGGCAGCTCGATCTACCACGTCGGCATCCAGTTCGGCCGCTGGGGCAAGAACCAGGAGCTGGACACCCTCAGCCAGGCGATGTACCACGCCCGGGAGTTGGCCATGACCCGGATGGAGGCGGAGGCAGCGGCGCTGGGCGCGGACGGCATCGTCGGGGTCCGGCTGACCGTGGAGGCGCGGGAGTTCGGCAAGGACGTCGCGGAGTTCATCGCGATCGGCACCGCCGTCAAGGGCGACGCCGCTCCTCCCGGTGGCGGCACCTGGCGCAACAACAAGGGGCAGCCGTTCACCTCGGACCTGTCGGGACAGGACTTCTGGACGCTGATCCGGGCCGGCTACGCGCCGCTCGGCATGGTGATGGGCAGCTGCGTCTACCACATCGCGCACCAGAAGATGGGTTCGGTGATGTCCAACATGGGCCGGAACGTGGAGATCGAGCAGTTCACGCAGGCGCTGTACGACGCCCGCGAGCTGGCCATGGCGCGGATGCAGGCGGAGGCGGAGGCGCTCCAGGCGGAAGGGGTGGTCGGGGTGCAGCTCAACGCGCACAACCACCGGTGGGGCGGCCACACCACGGAGTTCTTCTCGATCGGCACGGCGGTCCGGCCGCTGCGGCCCGACCACGAGATCGAGCGGCCCACGATGGTGCTCAGTCTCGACGGGTGACAGGCTCGGCATCCGCGGGACAGGACGACTTCACGAGCATGGGGACGACGATGAGCGAGCAGGACCCGTTCCAGGGGCGGGCGGGCAACGAAGGCGGTACGGGCGAAGGCGGGACCGGCGGTACGGGCGAAGGCGGCACGCGCGACGGCGGGGAGCCGGCCTCCGGCGCGTCGATCGACATGGTGGCCGCCGCGCTGCGCCGTGACTCGGCCGACCTGGAGATCTACGCCAAGGTGCTGACCGGGTCGCTGGCGGACGCGCTGCCGGCCGGCTCGGTGACGTCCGAGCGCAAGCGCACCATGAGCGACCGGCTCGCGGGACGCGAGGGACGGGTCGAGCGGCTCGAAGTCGCCCTGGACGACCGGCGGTTGATCCTGACCCTGGCGCACGGACGGCCGCAGGGCGAGGTGGCCACGGTGGTACGCGGTGTGGTGCTGTCGCGCACTCCGGTGGCGCTGGACGCGTGGGCCGCCGAGCTGGCCGCGGCGCTGGCGCAGCGGGCCGAGGCCGACGCGCGGGCCCGCGCGGCGCTCGAACGGCTGGTGCTGGGCGACTGACCGCTCGCGGGTCCTGACATGCCGTCAGGACCCGCGGCCGGTCCAACGGACCTGGCGCCGCTCAACAGCCCCGGCAAGCAGGTCAGTTGGAGTAGACCTCGGCACGGTCGATGGAGATGTACGCGGCACCGGAGGAGGCGTTCTTGTCGCCGGTGACCCGCACCCGCAACGTGTGCTGCCCGTAGGTGAGTTGGGGGCTCACGTAGTTCAGCTGCTCCCCCATCCGGATCGCGCCGTAGTAGTCGGCGGTCGTCTCCGGGCCGCCGTCGACGGAGAAGGCCGCGATGCCGTTGCCGGTGTCGCGCACCGACAGCAGGGCGATCCGGGTGCCGGTGAACGTCCAGGTGGCGGTGGCGCCGGGCTCGGCACTCCAGTGGTCGTCGCCCCAGAAGCACTGGACGCCGCAGCCGCTGCCGGAGTTCCAGTCGCCGGTGTAGGCGATCGAACCCGAACCGCTGCTGCTGCCGGTGTCGTTGATCCAGTACGAGCCGCCGCCGGGGTCGCCGGACGGCAGGTCCTGGGTGGCGCCGGCGGCGAGCGGCGCGCCGAAGTCCGGGGTGCCGTCGGCGTTCCAACCGATCTTCTGCGCACGGGTGGTGCGGCCGTCGTAGGTGTAGTCCGAGGTGTTCTTGCCGTGGTAGACGATCCAGTCCTCGGTGCCGTCCGGGCTCTTGAAGAAGCCGTTGGAGCCGGGGCCCCACACGCCCGTCGCGTCGTCGCGGGAGAAGACCGCTCCCGCGTGCTGGGTCCAGTTGCCGGGCTGGAGCGGATCGGCGCTGCTGGGAATGGACTTCATCCACAGCTGGTAGTCCGGCAGGCCCGTGTCGCAGGTGGAGTAGACGAGGTACGTGGTGCCGTCGTGCTGCAGGATCGAGGGGGCCTCGCGGATGGTGGAGCAGCCGCCGTCGGAGGGCAGGTACACGCGGTCGCCGGAGACCGTCCAGGGGTCGGACATCGGGGCGATGTAGATCAGGTTGTGGCCCTCGGTGCCGGCGCCGGACCACAGCAGGTAGAGGCTGCCGTCGCTCTGCCGCAGCAGCACCGGGTCGATGGCCCACTCGTCGGGGGCGTTCGGCGGTTGCAGCTCGGCCTTGAAGTGGTACGGGCCGAGCGGGTCGGTGCCCTCGGACTCGACGACGTACAGGCGGTGGTTGTCGTCCACCCCGTTGTCGGCGGTGTAGTAGATGTACCAGTGCCCGTCGATCAGATAGAACGACGGCGCCCACACCTGCTGGTTGCGGGAGGCGTCGGGGTCCTGCCAGACGGTCACGCGCGGCGCGGTGAGCAGGTCGCCGAGGGTGGGCGCGACGGCGACGCGCACGGCGTCGCCCTCGGTGGCGGCCAGGTAGTAGTTGCCCTGGTAGTAGGTCATGTAGGGGTCGGGGCTGGTGCCCAGCGGGTTGCGGAAGGTGCCGCCGGCCGCGTGCGCGCTCGACGGTCTCAGGCCCATGCAGCACAGGACGGTGAGCAGCAGGACGAGCGCGACGTTCCCGGCGGTTCGCAGCGGACGGCTGGATGCTGTGCGGGGCATGACCGCCTCCTTGATAGACGGTTGAGGGGGGTGAACACGTCTGATCACGTTCGAGCCGAGCCGAGATTACAACGTTGCACACGGCCCGCGACACCTCTGTGCCGCACTTGCTCCGCCGAGGTGCGGGAGGTGTGCGAGGTTTACGAGGCGGATGCGCCGCATGTGCCTACCGGGGTGTCGGCCCTGGCGCGCGGGCAGCGCCGCCCGCTCTCCTCCGGCGGGACCTCCTCAGCCGGCGTGGCGGACGCGGAAGCGGTCGGGTGCCGACGGGTCCCGGTCGACGACGCGGACCGGCGGCCACGCCCACTGCCATACGCCGATCCCGGGCGTGCGGGTGAACCGGATCAGCCCGCGGGTGCCCTCGACCGCGACGTGCGGCCAGGACTCGGCGATACCTGCCCGGTCCGTGCCGTGCGCGCGCAGCAGGTCGGCGAGGACGGTGACCGTGTCGTAGCCCTCGAACGCGACGAAGGAGGGCGCTTCGCCGAGCCGTTCGCGCAGCGCGGCCCCGACGCGTACGCCGAGCGGGCCGGGTTGCTCCGGCAGGTAACGCAGGAACGGGACCGCGGCGCCGTCGGCGCCCAGCACCGTCTCCCATCCGGCGAACTCCGGTTGCCCGGCCGGGGCGCCGATCAGCATCCCGGCGAGGCGCGGGTCGCGGCGGACCGCCCTGACGATCGGCACCGCCGGTTCCGGGTGGCCGACCAGCAGGAGGAGGGCGGTCGCACGGCCGGCGGCGAGACCGTCGCACAGGGCGGCGGGGTCGAGCGCGGCGGCGTCGAGTTCGAGGACGGTGCCGCCGCGTGGCGCGAGGTGGTCCCGCAGGATGCGGGTGCCGGCCGCCCAGTAGACGCTCGGCTGGGTCGCCACGGCGATCCGGCGGTGGCCCGCGGCGAGCAGGAAGTCGGCGTAGGTCCGCCAGCCGTGGGACTGCGCCGGGGCGAGCCGGGCGACCCATCGCGTCGGCTGCTCGGTGAGCGCGTCGAGGACCGCCGAGGAGCAGAGGAACGGCAGGCCGAGGGCGTCGGCCCTGGTGGCGGCGGCGCGGGCGACGACGCTGTGGTACTCCCCCGCGACGGCGACCGCCCCCAGGCCGGCCAGCTCGTCGATGGCCGCTTCGGCCCGCCGCGGATCGGCCGCGGTGTCCCGGACCAGCAGTTCGAGGGGCCGTCCGGCGATCCCTCCGGCGTCGTTGACCTCGCGGGCGGCCAGTTCCAGCCCGGCGAGCAGGTGCCGGCCCGCCTCGACCCAGCCGGGCGGGGTCAGCGGGACGAGGGCGCCGATCCGGACCGGTGATCCGTCGGTCCGGGCCGCTTCGGGCTGCGGTGGTGAGGTGTTCATGCGCCGGCGTCTCCCGTGTGACGAGTCGGGTGCGGTGCGCCCGGGTCGCGGAGCGCGGTTCGGCGGGGCCGGGTGGCGCGCCGCCGCTGTCACCAGGCGGGCGCACCTGGATGGCCATGGCGGACATTGCATCCGCCGCCGGCGCCGGCGGGCAACCGATTATCCGATCGCCGAAGGGCGGGTCGTGGCGTCGCCGCCGGCCCGCACAACCGAGGCGCGACCGGAGGCGTCACCGGGAACGCGGTTGCCGCCGCCGAGCACCGCCGAGCACCGCCGTAGGACCGCCGAGCGCCGCCGTAGGACCGCCGAGCGCCGCCGAAGGATCGCCGTCCCACAACCACTGGTTGTGGGGCTAGGGTTGTCGCCATGGATCTCGCCGCCGTCCGGACCTTCGTCGCCGCCGCCGACGCGGGGCAGTTCCAGGAGGCCGCCGCGGAACTGGCGGTCACCCAGCAGGCCGTCTCCAAGCGCATCGCCGCGCTGGAGCGCACCCTCGGCGTGCGGCTGTTCACCCGGACCGCGCGCGGCGCCGAACTCACCATCGACGGGCAGGCGTTCCTGCCCCACGCGCGCGAACTGCTGCGCGTCGCCGAGCGGGCCGTCGCGTCCGTGGGCACCGGCCGACGGCAACTACGGGTCGACGTCATCTCCTCGCGCGGCGCGGCGTCCGGCCTGATGCGCGACTTCCACCGCGCGTACCCCGAGATCGAACTCGACGTGCTGATGCTGTTCGACATCGAGACGGCCGTCGCCTCCATCCGGTCCGGCGCGATCGACGCGTCCTTCCGCGCCGTCGCCGCCCCCGGGCGGCCCCTTCCCGAGGGCATCGAGTCCGTCCGGGTGCTCGACGAGCCGCTCCAGCTCCTCACCGGCCCCGCCCACGCCCTGGCGAACGCCCGGTCGGTGACCGTCGCCCAGCTCGCCGGGCACCGGATCTGGATGCCCGGTATCACCCCCGGCACCGAGTGGGCCGCCTACTACGACGACCTCCTCGCCGCGTACGACCTCACCATCGAGGCCACCGGCCCCAACTTCGGCTCCGACGCGCTCCTCGACACCATCGCCGACACTCCGGCCCTGGCCACCTTCATGGGCACCCGGGCCCGCCTCGTCTGGCCGGCCGGCTACGACCTGCGCCGCATCCCGATCACCGACCCGACCCCCGTCTACCCCCACTCGCTCCTCTGGCACCGCGACAACCCCCACCCGGCGCTCGCCACCCTCCGCACCCACCTCGCGGCCACCGCCCCCACCCCCGGCGCCCCGGGCACCTGGATTCCCCCGTGGGTCCCCCCGCACCGCTCCCCGTCGGTGTCCCCGGGGCCGTGATCGTCGCTCAGCGCGGCCGGGTTCCCCGGTTGCGGGCGACCCAGTGCGCGTAGTCGGCCTGCTGGCGGGCCCGGTCGTGCGGCGAGTAGCCGTGTGCGGCTTCCAGGGCGTCGGAGACCTGCTCGACGGCGGCGGCGTCGCCGTCGGCCGACCAGAAGAAGGAGCCGGTCCTGCGGACGAGGACGTCCGACACGGTCATGGCCATGTCGTGGACGACGGCGTGCCGGATCTCGGCCGGGGTGAGCACGCTGTCACCGATCGGTTCGCCGTCCGCCGCGTGCCGGGTGGCCGCGCGGGCCAGCAGCGCCGCGTTGCCGCCGTACCGGCGCAGCCATCGCTGCCGGGTGGCCTCCGCGACGGGTGCCGTGGTCAACGCCTGCCGGGCATCGGCGAGTTCGCCGGGGTCGCCGCCGGAGATCGGGACCTTGCCGGTGGTGGACGGCGGCAGGCCCCGCTGCCCCCACCGGTCGGCGAGATGCCCGGCGGCCGTGTCGACGATCTGGGCCGCCATGAGGCGGGCGGTGGTCAGCTTTCCGCCGGCGGCGGTGATCAGGCCCGAGTCGCCGACGGTGATGCTGTGCTCTCGGGACGCGGCCGAGTTCGACGTTCCCGGCAGGGGTGCGATCAGGGGGCGCAGGCCCGCCCAGGAGGCGACGATGTGGCTGCTGTCGACGTGCGCGCCGGGCAGCGCGTGGTTGGCCGCTTCGAGCAGGTACGTGAAGTCCTCCTCGTCGCCGACGACTTCGTCCAGGGAGCCGGTGAAGTCGGTGTCGGTGGTGCCGACATACACATGCCGGCCGTCGCCCGCCGGGGTCGGCCACACCACGCGGGAGTCCGAGGGGGAGCGCAGGAACACGGCGGTGCGCAGCGGGAAGTCCTCGGTGCGCAGCACGATGTGCACCCCCTTGGTGGGGCGCAGCGTGGGGTGTTCGGGTGCGCGTTCCAGCCCGAGCACCCGGTCCACCCAGGGACCGGCGGCGTTCACCACGGTCCTGGCCCGTACGGTGATGTGCTCGCCGGTGAGCCGGTCGACGATCTCGGCGCCCGCGATCCGGCCGCCGTCCCGGAGGAAGCCGGTGACCTCGCGGTGGTTGCCCAGCAGCGCGCCGGCCCGGGACGCGGACTCCAGCACGTCGATGACGAGGCGGGCGTCGTCGGTGAGGGCGTCGTGGTAGAGCCCGGCGCCCTTGAGGCCGGTGGCGTTGAGGTGCGGCTCGCGGCGCAGCACCGCGTCGCGGCCCAGCATGCGGTGCCACCGCTTCAACGGCGCCCGGGAGAAGGCGTCGTAGAAGGTCAGGCCGAGGTTGAGCAGCGCGCGTCCTTCGGGGTAGCCGTCGTAGACCAGGTACATGAACGGCTGGAGGTCGGCGAGGTGGGGCGCGATGCGCATCATGACCTCGCGCTCGCGGACCGACTCGTGGACCATCCTGAACTGGTACGTCTGGAGGTACCGCAGGCCGCCGTGGATGAGTTTCGAGGACCGGCTGGAGGTGCCGCCGGCGAAGTCGTCGCGGTCGACCAGGACCACGGACAGCCCGCGCAGCGCGGCGTCCCGTGCGACCGAGGCCCCGGTGATGCCCCCGCCGATGACGAGGAGGTCGGCCTCGGTGGGCAGTTCTGACGGCGAGAATCGCTTCATTGCTGGACGACCCATCCTTTCGCGCGCTCGACCGCGCGCTTCCATTGCGTGTACTGGGCGTCGCGGGAGGCGTCGTCCAGTGCCGGAACGAAGACCGCGTCGTCGCCGGTGGCCCGGAAGCAGTCCTCGGGGTCGGACCAGGTGCCGACGGCGAGCCCGGCCAGGTAGGCGGCCCCCGACGCGGTCGCTTCGACGTTGGAGGGCCGGTGGATCACCGCGCCGAGCATGTCGGCCTGGAACTGGAGCAGGAAGTCGTTGGCGGAGGCGCCGCCGTCGGCCCGCATCGAGGTGACGGCGCGTCCGGACTCCTCGGACATCAGCTCGATGAAGTCCTTGATGGAGTAGACGATTCCCTCCAGCGCGGCGCGCGCCAGGTGGCCGCGGGTGGTGCCCGGCGAGATGCCGATGAGCAGGCCCCGCGCGCCGGCGTCCCAGGACGGGGCGCCGAGGCCGGTCAGGGCCGGCACGAAGTACACGCCGTTGTTGTCGTCGACGCCGCGGGCCAGTTCCTCCGTCTCCCCGGCGCTGCCGAGCAGTTCGGCCCCGTCGCGCAGCCACTGCACGGCGGCGCCGGTGACCGGGGCGTACCCCTCCAGGCCGTAGGTGGTCGAGCCGTCGCGGCGCCAGGCGATGATGGTGCTGAGCCCGTGCCGGGAGATCACCGGGGTGCTGCCGGTGTTGACGTCGAGGAAGGTCCCGGTGCCGTGGGTGGTCTTGGCGTCGCCGGGGTGGACGCACCCCTGTCCGAACAGTGCCGCCGACTGGTCGGCGACCGCGGCGGTGATCGGCACCTCGGCCCCGAGGACGGCCGGGTCGGTCGTGGCGATGTGGCCGGAGTCGTCGACGACCTGCGGGAACAGGTTCATCGGCAGGCCGAGCGCGCCGAGCCAGTCGCGGTACCAGGAGTCCGTGAGCAGGTCGTAGGAGCCGGTGACCGCGGCGTTCGACGCGCTGATCGCGTGGACGGCGCCGCCGGACAGCCGGTGGATGAGCCAGGAGTCCATGGTGCCGAAGGCCAGTTCGCCGGCCTCGGCGCGCCGGGCCAGGTCCTTGTCGTGCTCCAGCATCCAGCACAGCGACAGCGACGAGTAGACCGGCGCAAGCGTCCAGCCGGTGCGGGCCTGGACGGCCGCCCCCCACTCGGGCCGCAGCCGGTCCGCCGTCGCCGCGGTCCGCAGGTCCTGCCAGACGATGGCCGGGGCGACGGCCCGGCCGGTGCCGCGGTCCCACAGCACCGTGGTGGCGCGCTGGTTGGTGATGCCGATGCCGGACAGTTCCCCGGCCCGGGTGCCGCTCTCGCGCAGGGCGTCGGCGATACGGGCGGAGGTGAGCCGCCAGATCTCCTCGGGGTCGTGTTCCACCCGGTCGGCGGCCGGGTGGAACTGGGTGAACTCGCTGTAGGCGCGGCCGCGCACGGCGCCCGCGCCGTCGAACACCAGGGCGCGGGTTCCTGTGGTGCCCTCGTCGATGACGAGAAGGCGGGATGGGTCACTCATCGTCGAGCTCCATGTCCTGGGAGGGCGCCGCTGTCGGGGCGGCGCCGGGAGGGGGGGTGGCCCGGCCGGTCACAGACCGAGCTTGCCGGGGTTGAGCAGGGCGTCGGGGTCCAGCGCGTGCTTGAGCTTGCGCAGCACGAGGTGGGCCGATCCCAGCGAGCGGCGCGAGTAGGGCGAGCGGGCGAGTCCGCCGCCGTGGTGGTGGGACAGCTCGGCGCCGTGCTGGAGGCAGACCTCCATCGCGGTCGCCCAGATCGTCTCCAGCCGCTCCGTGGCCGCGGCGTCGTCGGGCGCGTGGCCGAGCAGGATGAGGTACATCGAGGTCCCTTGCGTGTACACGTGGGAGAAGTGCGCGAGCACCTCGTCCGCGAAGGGCTTCAGGGCCTCCTTCAGCGCCGCGTGGAGTTCCAGGACGTGCCGCCAGGTGTGGGCGACCTCGATGGTCTCGGCGAAGCCGCCGGGTGTGTCGAGCTGCCTCTCCACGGTGGAGAAGTCGAACCGGCGCGCCATCCACGCCGCGGCCGGCTCCGGGCCGAGCAGGTCGGCGCCGCGCGCGGTGGCCAGACCGGTCAGGACCTCCAGTTCCGCGGCCGCGACGGCCGGCTCCCCTTCGGTGCCGGCGAACAGCACGGGGCGGTCGATGTGCTCGTCGTCCAGCGCGTGCCGGGCCTCGTCGACGTCGTAGAGCCGGAGCAGGAAGGGCTTCAGGCCGAGCGCGGCCTGTCCGCGCATGACGTCCAGGCCCGCCGCCAGGTCGGGCAGCCGGAAGGTCTGCAGCAGGCGCTCCTTCGGCAGCGGGACGATCTTGCAGGTCACCCGGGTGACCACGCCGAGGGTGCCCTCCGAGCCGAGGAAGAGCTGACGCAGGTCCGGCCCCATGGCCGCCCTCGGGGACGCCTTGAGTTCCACCGCCTCGCCGGTGGCCAGCACCACGCGGTAGCCGACGACCAGGTCCTCGACCCCGCCGTAGCGGGAGGAGAACTGGCCGGTGGCCAGCGTGGCCAGCCACCCGCCGACCGACGAGCGGTACAGCGACTGCGGGGAGAAGCGCATGGTCCATCCGGCCGCGTTGAGCGCGTCCTCGAGTTCGCCGCCGTTGTTGCCGGCCGGCACGGTCACCGTCATGTCGATCTCGTCGACGACAGGGGGCCCGACCAGGCCGGAGACGTCCAGCACGACGCCGCCGCGGGTCGGCAGCGGCTGCCCGGTGACGGACGAGCCCAGCGCCCGGGTCGTCACCGGTGTGCCGGTGGCGCCGGCGGCGCGCAGCACCGTCACGACGTCCTGCTCGGTCGCCGCCCTGACCACGGCCTGCGCCTGGTACGGGTGCTTGTCCTGCCGGTTCCACTTGGTGGCGACCGGCCAGGTGTCGTGGCTGGTGGCGGCGAGGGCCGCCGGGTCGGTACTGATCGCATCGATCCCGAGGTCGTCGGCGAGCTGGTCCAGGAGGGGCGAGATGTCAGGCACGGTGTTCCTTGTTCCTTCTGTTGGTGCGGAGCGGTGGCGGGCAGGCGCCGTCAGGTGAGCACGGTGGCCAGCGTCAGGCAGGCCGGCGTCATGACGGCTATCGCCACGGCCGGGGGATCGATGTGCGTGTCGCCGTGGATCAAGAAGACCCGCGAGGCTCCCTCGCCGACCAGGGCTGTGGCCAAGCCGGCCAGCGCGCCCACCCATACGGAGGAGAACGCCAGGCCGGTCGCGGCGGCGACGGACGTGATGTGGTGGGTGGCCGGGACGGTCACCGGCGTGGCCAGGAAGACCAGGGACAGCGCGGAGACGCCGAAGGCGAGGACGCCGGCGGCCAGGCTCAGCGACGGCTCGGTCCGGACCAGTTCGACCGCCGACCAGGACGCCAGGAACCCGACGGCGAGGCCGAGCAGCGCGGCCATCACCGGCTTCTCCTGCGCCGGCAGCCAGGCCGCGGTCCGCGTGGTGCGGAAGCGGTCCCTGAGCCGGCTGACCTCCGCGTGGCCGAACAGCCCGGTCCGGCCGAACACCAGCCGCGCGACGAACGCCGAGGCGACCACGGTGAGGGCGGTGGTGTTGGCGTACTGCGTCATCCAGTCGCTCGCGTTCAGGGCGCTCTGCACGACCAGGCCGAGTACCCCGAAGGCCGCGCCCGCAAGCAGGGTGCCCGGGTCCGCGAGGCCGAGCAGCCCGGGCACGATGTCCCGACCGGTGGCGGCCTTGCCGCGCCGCGCCGCGTAGGCGAGCGCGCCGACCGCGCCGGCGAAGGCGATGTGCGGTCCGAACCACTCCCCGAGCGCGACGTGCTCCAGGAACCAGGGGTTCCCCGCGCCGATCACGGCGGCGACACCGACCAGGATCATCAGCCCGCACAGCACGAATGCCGCCAGGGCTCCGACAGCGGCGGCGAACAGGCCGCCCGCGGCGGCGGCCGCCACCGCCTCCAGTGTGAGATGCATCCGGACTCCCTCGGCCGATGACCGTTCCACAGTACTCCATATTTGGAGTACTCGAATTTCGGAGCAAAGGTACGGGCGAGGAGCCGAGGTGTCAACGCTGTGTGCGCTGGAGCGTGATCACGGGCCCGCTGTAACGTGACCAGTCGGGGGCCGTACCGCGCGGTCCTGTCGCGCGAGCGAGAGAAGCGGGAGTTCCCAGGTGCACGGCACGAACCAGTTGCCCGCGCCGGCCGCCCGTCGGCCGCTGGACCAGGTGCTGCGCGCGATCGTGGTGGACGCGCTGCGGGTCGGCGTCGGCGAGACGCTCCCCACCAACAGCCACTACCTGCGCACCGTGGGAGCCAGCGCGGGCACGGTCCAGCGGGCCATCAAGACGCTCGCCGACCAGGAAGCACTCGTCACCGCGTCACACGGCCACCAGGGCCGCACCGTGGGGTCGCTCCATGTCGGCGCGGCCTGGCACATCGCCGGACTGTCCCCGCTGCGGCTGCTCTTCCCGCCCAGCGGCCCGGCCGAGATCGACGCCCTCACCGAGGCCCTCGCCGGCGAACTCACCGAACTGGGCGTGCCCCACACCATCCGCCACCAGCGAGGCGGCACCCGGCGCCTCGCCGCCCTGCACGCGGGCGCGTACGACCTCGCCGTCGTCTCGTCGGGAGCGTTTCGCGGTGCGACCCAGGCCTCCGACGCGGCGCCCTCGCTGACGCTGGCGCCGGGCACGTACTACGCGCCCCACCGCCTCGTCGCGGTCACCCGCACCGGCGACGACCCGCCCGGCCCCGGCGCCCGCGTCGCGATCGACGACGACTCACCGGACCACGTGCTCCTCACGCAGTCGGCCTTCCCCCCCGACCGCGGGTACACCTACGTCAACTGCCGGTTCCCGGAAGTCCCGACAGCGGTGCTGCGGCGCCAGGTCGACGTCGGCATCTGGCACCTCAGCCATACCGTCATCCCCCTCGACCTCGCCGGACTGAGCTGCGCGGACATGGAGCGGCTGGACACCGTCACGGACTGGCGGGAGGTGTCGGCGGCCGTCCTGGTCGGCGGGACGCAGCGCGGCGAACTGCGCTCCGTGCTCGCCTCGATCCGGCTGCCGAACCTCTTCAGCGCGCAGCAGCAGTGGCTGCGCGACGAGTCGAGCTGACGTGAGCTGACGTGAGCTGACGCGGCATCAGCTCGCCGCGTCAGGTTGCCGTCTCAGGTTGCCGCGTCGCCTCTGCTCGTCGGCTCGCCGCGTCGTGGAAGGCGCGGCGGGTCGCCACGATGCCGTCGGTGGTGCGGGAGGGGTGCACCCGGTTGGTGAGGAGGACGGCGTAGCGGGTGGTGTCCGGGTCGATCCAGACGCTGGTGCCAGTGAAGCCGGTGTGGCCGTAGGAGCGGGGGCCGAAGGACCGGCCGACGGGCGAGTCCACGGGGTCCTGACCCTGCCAGGCGAGGCAGCGCCGCAGCGCCAGGCCCTCGGAGTGGACGGACGTCATCTGCCGGAAGGTGTCGGGGCGCAGCAGTTCCCGGGCGCCGCCGGCGAGGGACAGGGCGAGCCGTTCCATGTCGGCGAGCGGGGCGAACAGGCCGGCATGCCCGCCGACGCCGCCGAGCACCACCGCGTTCTCGTCGTGCACCTCGCCGACCACGACCCGGCCGCGCCACGGGCAGTCCTCGGTGGCCACCGCGCGCCGCCGGGCCTCGGCGGCCGGGCGGAAGCAGGTGCCGGTCATCCCGAGCGGGCCGCACACCAGCCGCTCCACCAGGACGTCCAGGGTCTCCCCCGCGGCGGCCTCGGCGATGAGGCCCAGGATGATGAAGCCTTGCGAGGAGTACTGCACGCGCGTCCCGGGTGCGGCCGTGAGCGGCAGCAGGCGTATCGCCTCCAGGAGTGAGGCGCGGGTGGGGTGTTCGCGGTAGAGGGGGACCTGGCCGGGGATGCCCGAGGTGTGCGCGAGCAGCTGACCGACCGTCAACTCCGCCTTGTCGCCGTCCCGGTACTCCGGCAGGTGGTCGCCGATGGTGTCGGCCAGCCGTAGCGCGCCCGTGTCGACCAGGGCCATCACCGCGAGCCCCACCACGGGCTTGGTGACGGAGGCGAGGTCCCACAGGTCGGTGCCGTCCAGCGGTTCGCCGCCCCAGCTCCTGGTGCCGGTCCAGCCCCGGTCCCGGGTTCCGGCCGCGTCGCCGACGGACCACGCCGCCGCGGAGTAGACCTCGCGCTCCCGGCCGGCGGCGAGCAGATCGCGCAGGGAGCTCATACCCGCTCCCCTTCCGCGCCCCGGTCCCGCTCGTCCTCCGCGCCCCGGCCCACCACGCCGAGCGACGGCGCGCGTCCGCCGAGGCCGGCGGAGACGGCGCGGGCGGCGGCACGCACCATCGGGCCGAACAGCCGCACGCTCTCCTCGTCGAGGGTGAAGGTCAGCCCGCTGACGCCGACCGCGCCGACCACCTGCCCGGTCTCGTCGAGCACGGGCGCGGCGACCGAGCGCACGTCGGGTTCGCCGTATCCGTCGTCGACGGCGTAGCCGCGCTCGGCGGCCTCCCGCAGCACCGCGCGCAGCGCGTCGGCGCCGCCGAGCGGGTGCGCGGCCCATTCCTGCGGCGGTACGCCGTCGAGCACGTCGGCGCACTCCCCCGGCGGCAGCGCGGCGAGCATCGCCAGGCCGGGTCCGCTGCGGTACAGCGGCGTACGGCCGCCGGGCCGCACGCCCATCCGGAACTCAGGCGGCGCGTCGGAGTGCTCCAGGTGGACCGCGTCGTCCCCGTGCCGTACGGCGTAGCAGGCGAGCTGGCCGGTGCGGCGGTGCAGTTCGGCGAGCACCGGGCGGGCCGACCGCAGGTCCTGGCCGTCGTGCAGGGCGGCGGCGGCGAGGCCGAGCAGGCGCGGCCCGGCGCGGTAGCGGCCGCCGTCGACGGGCTGGGCGAAGCCGAACTCGGCCATGGTCTGCAGATGGCGGTGGACGGTCGGTTTCGTCAGGCCGGTGCGCCGGGCGAGATCGCCCAACCGGTGCGGCCCACCGGGTTCGACGAGCGCTTCCAGCACTTCCATCGCCTTGTCGATCGGCCCCTTCGCGCGGCCCTGCTCGCCGATCCGAGTGTTGACCATCTTCGCCATGTCGCCTAGCTTAGCCCATCATTCCATCTGCCGGAACGGATGTGCTGCCCAATGGAACGACATCGTCAAGGGAGGAACGTGGACCGCAATCGCCCGGCCCGCCGCGACATCCTGCGGCTCGGCGGCTTGCTGATCCCGGCTGTCGCGGCTCCGGCACTGCTCACCGGGTGCGGCACCAGCCCCGCGAGCAGCGCCGGAAACGTCCTGCGGGTGTCCCAGCCCGGCGACCCCAAGACCATGGACCCGCACAAACAGGGCGACATGACGTCGATGAACGCCCTGATCAACATGTTCGACACGCTCACCACCCGCGGCCAGGACAACCTCCTGCACCCGCGGCTCGCCCTGACCTGGGTCGCCCGCACCGCGACCACCTGGCGCTTCACCCTGCGCCCCGGCGTCACGTTCCACAACGGCGAGCCCTGCGACGCGGCGGCGGTCAAGTTCAGCATCGAGCGCGTACTGGACCCCGCGACCAAGTCGCCGATCGTCGAACTGCGTTACGTCAAGGACGTCACCGTCGTCGACCCGCTCACCGTCGACGTGCACACGACCCTGCACGACCCGATCCTGCCGGACAAGCTCTCGCTCTTCGGCGGCGTGGTCGTCCCGCCGCGCTACCTGGCCAAGGTCGGGGACGCCGGGTTCGCCGAACACCCCGTCGGCACCGGGCCGTTCACCTTCGTCCGCTGGCAGCGCGACCACCAGTTGCGGATGCGCGCCTTCCCAGGCCACTGGCAAGGCCGGCCGCACGTCGACGAGTTGGTGTTCAGCCCGCAGCCCAACCCGTCCTCCTCGCTCGCCGCGCTGCAAAGCGGCCAGGTCGATCTCGTGGCCGGCCTGACCCCCGACGCGGCGCAGCAGTTGGACGGCTACGGCGGCGTCAAGCTGGACGGCTTCACCGGCATCAGGACCTCGTACCTGTCGCTGAACACCCTGGCCGACGGGCCCCTGAAGGACCGTCGGGTGCGCCAGGCGCTCAACCACGCGGTGGACGTACCGCTGCTGATCAAGGCGGTGCTCGGCGGCAAGGCCACCGAGGTGCCCGCGATGATCCCGCGCGGCGCGTTCGGCTTCGACCCCTCCGTCCAGCCGTTCACCCGCTCCGTGGACACCGCCCGCAAGCTGCTCGCCGAGGCCGGCCACCCGAACGGGTTCTCCACCCAGCTGACCGCCTCCAACATCGACTCCAACGTCGCCGAGGCGATCTCCGGACTGCTGTCCCGGGCCGGCGTGCACACCAAGGTCCAGCTGCTGGACCCCGGCACCTACGCCGACCGGCTCACCTCCGACGACCACAACGCGCTCGGGCCGATGTACCTGGCCGCCAGCACCGTCTGGACGCTGGACGGCGAGAGCATGCTCCAGTCCAACGTCCGCAGCGACCGCCGCCAGAGCAGGTGGCACGACAAGGACGCGGACCACCTCATCGACGTCGAGGAACTCTCCGAGGACCCCGCCGAGCGCAAGCGCGCCTTCTCCGACCTCCAGCGACTCATCCAGCGCGAAGCCCCCTTCGTCCCGCTGTACCAGATCGACAACATCTACGCCCGCAACAGCCGCCCGCGCTGGAAGCCGGGTTCGGCCGGCGTGCTGGCCATGCAGAGTGCGGAGATCTCCACATGAGCGACCTCACCCTCCGACCGCCACGCGCCGCGGGGACGGGCCGGCCCCGGCTCGACGTCCGTTCCGGGCTGCTGCGCGCGGTCCTGATCCGGGTCGGCACGGCACTGCTCGTCCTGCTGTGCACCGCGACCGTCTCCTTCTTCCTCGTCCGGCTCTCCGGCGACCCGGTCAAGCTGCTGCTCCCGCCGGACGCCACCGCCAAGCAGGAGTCGGTGCTGCGCGCCAGCCTCGGCCTGGACAAGCCCCTGATCACGCAGTACCTCGACTACATCTGGGGCCTGCTGCACTTCGACTTCGGCAACTCGATCTCCTACAACGAGCCCGTCGGCCACGTGCTCGCCGACCGGCTGCCGGCCACCCTGGAACTGGCCGCCGCGGCCCTGGTGGTGACGCTCGTCATCGCCGTGCCCGCCGGCATCGTGGCGGCCATGCGGCGCGGGCGCGCCTCGGACCGCGGCATCATGACCGGCGTCCTGCTCGGGCAGTCCACCCCGCCGTTCTGGGTCGGCATCCTGCTGATCCTGGTCTTCGCCGTGGGCCTGCACGCCCTGCCCGCCTCCGGCTACGGCACCTTCGCCAACCTGGTGCTGCCGGCCGTCACGCTCTCGGTCTACTCCATCGCGGTCGTCGCCAGGCTGCTGCGCTCGTCGCTGATCGACGTGCTCTCCTCCGACCACATCCGCACCGCCCGCGCCAAGGGCTTCGGCCCGGTGAAGACGGTGCTCACGCACGGCCTGCGCAACGCGTCGCTGCCGGTGGTCACGGTGGTGGGCCTTGAGGTCGGCAGCCTGCTGGGCGGCGCGATCCTCACCGAACAGGTCTTCTCCTGGCCCGGCGTCGGCCAGTTGACCATCGAGGCCATCTCCAACCGCGACTTCCCGCTGGTCCAGGCGACCGTGCTGTTCTTCGCGACCACCTTCGTCGTGGTCAACCTGCTGGTCGACCTCTCCTACAGCCTCCTCGACCCGAGGGTGAGGAACTCCCGATGACCCTGACCTCACCAGCCGCGCCCGCCGCGGCTCCCGCCCGCGCGGCGACCCGCGGCCGGCGCTCCGCCGTACTGACCGGCCTGCTGCGCAACAAGCTCGCCGTGGTCGCGCTCGTCGTCCTGGCGGTCCTGCTGATCGCCGCGCTCTTCGCCCCGCTGCTCGCGCCCGACAACCCCAACGCGCAGGACCTGCTGATGCGGCTCAAGCCGCCCGCCTGGCAGCACGGCGGCAGCGGCGCCCACCTGCTGGGCACCGACCAGCTCGGCCGCGACATGCTCTCCCGGGTCATCTACGGCACCCGCGTCTCGCTCCTGGTCGGCGCCGGGGCGGCGCTGCTCGCCGGCGTGATCGGCACCGTGATCGGCCTGGCGGCCGGCTACTTCGGCGGCTGGCCCGACCGGGTGCTGATGCGGCTGGCCGACGTCCAGCTCGCCTTCCCCTCGATCCTGCTGGCCCTGGCCATCGTCGGGTTCTTCGGCTCCGGGCTGTGGTACGTGATCCTGGTGCTGGGCATCACCGGCTGGGTGTCGTACGCCCGGGTGGTCCGCTCGGAGGTGATGTCGCTGCGCTCGCGCGACTTCGTCACCGAGGCGCGGGCGATCGGCGTCACCGACGTGGCCATCATGCGCCGCCACCTACTGCCCAACGTGATGGCGCCGCTGGCCACCATCGGCACGCTGCACATCGCCGCCGCGATCGTCGCCGAGGCGTCGCTGAGCTACCTGGGACTGGGCGTGCCCAAGGAGACCGTCACCTGGGGGTCGATGCTCGCCGACGGCCAGCTGTACCTGGGCACCTCCTGGTGGGTCGCGGTCTTCCCGGGCATCGCGCTGATGCTCACCTCGCTCGCCATCAACATCACCGGCGACGCCCTGCGGGACGTCGCGGACCCGAAGGCGTACCGCCGATGACCACTGACAAGCCGATGAGCACCGACCAGCCGATCCCCCATGACCGGCCGATCACCGGCCACCCGCCGGTCAGCACCGAGGCACCGACCAGCGAGCCGGTCCTGGAGATCGCCGACCTGAGCGTCGACTTCCGGCTGGACACCACCACCGTGCACGCCGTCCGCGGGGTCAGCCTGAGCCTGGCGCAGGGCGAGACCCTCGCCGTCGTCGGCGAGTCCGGCAGCGGCAAGACGGCCACCGCCCTGTCGGTGCTGCGGCTCAACCCGCAGCCGCCGTGCGTCTACGCGGGCGGCCGGGTCCTGTTCGACGGGCGCGACCTGCTCACCCTCCCCGAGAAGGAACTCGGCCGGATCAGGGGCCAGGACATCGCCATGGTCTTCCAGGACCCGATGACCAGCCTCGACCCGCTGCGGCGGGTCGGCGCCCAGGTCGCCGAGGTGCTCCGGCACCACCAGGGGATGTCCCGCGCGCAGGCGGGCGCCGCGGCCGTCGAGGCGCTGGACGAGGTCGGCATTCCCGACCCCGAACGCCGCTTCCGGCAGTACCCGCACGAGCTCTCCGGCGGTCTGCGGCAGCGCGTGATGATCGCCGCGGCGCTGGTCGGCCGGCCCCGCGTGCTCATCGCCGACGAGCCGACGACCGCGCTGGACGTCACCGTGCAGCGGCAGATCCTCGACCTGCTGGTCTCCTTGCAGGAACGGCACGGCATGGCCGTCCTGCTGATCACCCACGACCTCGGGGTGGTCGCGGAGACCGCCGACCGGGTGGCCGTCATGAACCAGGGCGCGGTCGTGGAGACCGGTGACGTGCTGGACGTCTTCGACCACCCGGCCGACGACTACACCCGCCGGCTGCTGGCCGCCACCCCCCGATTGGAGCTGGCATGACGACCGACGCCGGCACGGCACCCCAGACCCGCCGGCCGCTGCTGGAACTGGCCGGACTGCGCAAGGAGTTCGGCGGGCGGCACGGCGCCGTCGCGGTGGACGACGTGTCCTTGACGGTCGGCGAGGGCGAGACGCTCGCGCTGGTCGGCGAGTCGGGCTGCGGCAAGACCACGCTGACCCGGCTGCTGCTGCGGCTGGTGGAACCCACCGCGGGCAGCGTCCGCTTCGACGGGCAGGACCTCTCCGCCCTGCCCCCGGCCGAACTGCGCCGCCTGCGCCGCCAGATACAGGTCGTGTTGCAGGACCCGTACTCCAGCATGAACCCGCGGATGAAGATCACCGACATCGTGGCGGAGCCGATGGTCACCCACGACCCGGCGGCACGCGGCAGGCGCGGGCGGGCGTACATCCGCGAGCGGGTCGGCGAACTGCTGGAGTCGGTCGGCCTGGACGCCGGTATCCAGGACCGCTACCCGCACGAGTTCTCCGGCGGGCAGCGCCAGCGGGTGTCCATCGCCCGTGCGCTGGCGGTCGAGCCCCGGCTGATCGTGCTCGACGAGCCGACCAGCGCCCTGGACGTGTCGGTGCAGGCCCGCGTCCTCGACCTGCTCGCCGAACTCCAGCAGCGGCGCGGCCTGACCTACTTCTTCGTCTCCCACAACCTCGCCGTCGTGCAGCAGGTGGCCGACCGGATCGCCGTGATGCGGCAGGGCCGGCTGGTGGAGGTCGGTGACGCGGACCAGGTGCTGCGCCGCCCCCGCCACGAGTACACCCGGCAACTGCTGGACGCGGTGCCGGTGCCCGATCCGCGCCGGGGCCGCCGCGGGCGCGCCGTACCGTCCGCGACCGCGGCCTCGACGGCCGCCACCACCGCTGACGGCCCGGACGCACCCGGCCCCGCCGGCTTCGGGGACCCGCGATGACCGGATACGAGCCGGGCCGCCGCGCGTCGCCGCCACGGCAGCCCCCGCGACAACCTCCGCGGCAACCCGCGCTACAACTGCGACAGCACCAGCCCGGCGCCGCCCAGCAGCGCCACGTCGTCGACCGCGGCCGTGCTCACCAGGACCCGCGGCTGCTCCGCACCGTCCCCCACCAGGCCGGAGCGCAGCCGCTCCTCGATCAGCCCGCTGAACCGCTCGCCGCCCTCACGCGCCTCACCGTGCAGCACGAACAGCCCGGGGGCGAAGAGCTGCTGGACGTTGACCAGCCCCAGGGCGACGTTCTCCGCGTACTCCTCGACCACCCGCTGCGCGGCGCCGTCCTCGCGAGCCACCAGGGCGCCCAGCGACACCGCCTGCCCCAGGCCGGCCTCCCGCGCCCTGGCGTGCAGCCAGCGGGTGGTGGCCACGGTCTTCCAGCAGCCGCGGCTGCCGCAGGTGCAGCGCTCACCGCTGGCCGACACCGTCATGTGGGCGCCGCTGCGGCCGCCGGGCGGGGCCAGCACCTGGCCGGCGTAGAGGATGCCCACGCCCAGCACCTCGCCGGTCGAGACCGACGCGAAGGTGCGCCGGCCGCGGCCGGGACCGAACCACCGGTCGCCGAGCACCTGGAGCCGGGCGTGGTGCTCCACCCGCACCGGCACCCCGGTCAGCGCCTCCAGCCGGGTTGCCACCGGATAGCCGCGCAGCGCCGGCACGTCGTTGACCTCGGTGATCAGCCCGGCGTCGGGATCGACCAGGCCGGCCGCCGCCACCCCGATGCCCTCCGGACGGCCGCCGGCGAAGACGCGGGCGGCGCGGGCGAGCGCGGCGTCGAGATCGGCGGGCAGCGCGGTCGCCGCGTCGTACCCGGTCTCGGTCCGCTCCACCACGGTGCCGGACAGGTCCAGCACCGCGGCCCTGATCCGGCCGGGCACCAGTTCGACCGCCCCCAGCCTGCGTGGACCACGCGGTGCGACCGGCTCCGGTTCGAGCGCGGGCACCAGTCGCAAGGGGAAACGTTCGTCGGCCATGGGCCGACTCTGCCACGACCGGGTTTCAGGAAGGTAGTGCTGTGATCCACACGAACTTGACCGAGTCGACCTGGCAGGAGGTGCGCGCGGCCGGCGCGCGGGGCATCGCCCTGCTGCCCATCGGCTCCCAGGAGCAGCACGCCGCCCACCTGCCCATGGGCACCGACACCCTCCTCGCGGAGGCGGTGGTCGACCGGGCCACGGCCCTGCTCGCGCGGGACGAGGGCGGTACGGAGCTGGTGCGCCTGCCCGCGCTGCCCTTCGGCCACAGCCCGCACCACCTGTTCGCGGCCGCCGTGTCGCTCAGCGCGGCCACCCTCGGGGCGGTCCTCGACGACGTGCTGGACTCGCTCGCCACCTCCGGCTACCACCGGATCATGGTGGTCAACGGCCACGGCGGCAACGACGAGATCATGCGGCTGGCCGTCAAGCGGTTCGCGCTGCGCACCGAGGTCACCGTGGCGGCCTGCTCGTACTGGACGGTCACCTCCGGCGAGGACGACGGCGGGCGGCCGGAGGTCACCCCGGGGCACGCCGGCTGGTTCGAGACGTCGCTGATGCTCGCGGCCCGGCCGGACCTCGTCCGCACCCCCGTGCCGGCCCGCGCGCCGGTGGAGCCGCCGCCCCTGTTCGACCACCCGCCCTACCCCGGCCTGACCGTGGAGCGCCACGGCGAGTGGGCCCGGGTCGGCGGGTCGACCGACGACGCCTCCGCCGCCGACGCCGCGCGCGGCCGGCGGCTGCTGGACGACCGGGCCGCCGGGCTGGCCCGGGCGATCCAGGCGTTCGACGAGGCCACCCGCTGAGTGCGAAGCGAGCACCGCTGAGTCGGCGCGGCCGTCCGCCGGGTTCGACGCGGTCACCGCCGAGCGCGAAGCGAGCACCGCTGCGTTCGAAGCGACCAGCGCTGCGTTCGACGCGGTCCTCGGCCGCCGAGCCGGTGCCCGCCGGCGCCGCACCTGTCACCACCGAGTTGGAGAGAAACGTATGAAGATCGTCGATGTCGATGTGTGGGTCGTCAACCTCCCGCTGGTCAACCCCTTCACGAGCTCGTTCGAGACGAAGACGGGAGAGACCCGCACCGTGGTGCGCATCCGTACCGACAGCGGCGTCGAGGGCTGGGGCGAGACCATGTGGGGCCGGCCGGTCGCCGCGATCGTCAAGGCGCTGGGCAAGGAGCTGATCGGCACCAGCCCGTTCGCCCTGGAGAGCTTCCACCGCAGGCACCACATGGTGCCCTTCTTCCACGGCTACCTCGGCTACGCGGCGATCGCCGCCATCGACGTGGCGTGCTGGGACGCGATGGGCAAGGCCACCGAGCAGTCCGTGACGGACCTGCTGGGCGGCCGGGTCCGGGACGAGGTCCCGATCACGGCGCTGATCACCCGCGCCGACGCCCCCGGGGCGAGCGGGGCGGCACTGGCCGAGGCGCTCGCCGAGCACACCGTGCGGGTGGTCGAGGAGGGCGGCTTCGAGGCGGTCAAGCTCAAGGGCACCACGGACGTCCGGGGCGACGTGGCGATCCTGCGGGCGCTGCGCGCGGCGCTTCCCGAGGTGAACCTGCGGGTCGACCCCAACGCGGCCTGGTCGGTGCCGGACTCGGTGCGGGCGGGCATCGCCCTGGAGGAGCTGAACCTGGAGTACCTGGAGGACCCGTGCTCCGGCATCGAGGGCATGAGCCAGGTCAAGGCGAAGGTGCGGATACCGCTGTGCACCAACATGTGCGTCGTGCGGTTCGAGGAGTTCGCCCCCGCGATGCGGCTCAACGCCGTGGACGTCATCCACGGTGACGTCTACAAGTGGGGCGGCATCGCGGCCACCAAGGCGCTCGCCGCGCACTGCGAGACCTTCGGGCTCGGCATGAACCTGCACAGCGGCGGGGAACTGGGCATCGCGACCGCGGCGCACCTCGCGGTCGTGGCCAGCACCCCGGTGCTCTCCCGCGCCATCGACAGCATGTACTACCTGCACGCCGACGACATCATCGAGCCGCTGCACCTGGAGAACGGGCGGCTGCGGGTGCCGGAGGGGCCCGGTCTCGGCGTCAGCGTGGACGAGGGGAAACTGCGGCACTTCGCCGCCGTCAACGAGCGAGAGGGAGACCTGACCGGATGAGCGCACAGGGCAAGCAGGCGGTACGCACGAAGGACGCGCCGAACCCCGCGGGGGCGTACAGCCAGGGCGTGGTGGCCGGCGGGCTGCTGTTCACCGCCGGGTTCGGCCCGCAGGACCCGGCGACGGGAGCGGTGCCCGAGACGGTCGCGGAGCAGACGGCGCAGGTCCTGCGCAACGTGCGGGCGGTGCTCGCGGCGCGCGGGCTGACCATGGACGACGTGGTCAAGGTGACCGTCCACCTCCAGCACCTGCGCCGGGACTTCGCGGCCTACGACGCGGTGTACCGGGAGTTCTTCACCGAGCCCTACCCGGTGCGCACCACGGTCGGCTCCGACCTGATGAACATCCTGGTGGAGATCGACGTGGTGGCGGCGATCCCCGCCTGACGCCGGGTTCCGCGGGCGGATCGTCCCTGCCGGGGCCATCAGGACGCATCCCGGTCCGGCCGCGGACCCGCACCGGCCGCACCGGGTAAGGACCACCGGTACCCCGCGGCCGGTGCGTACCGCGCTTCCGGGTGGGCAGGCGCACGGCGGCGGTCCGCGACCCTCGGGCCGATCGCCGGGCGCGGTGCCGGGCTCGGTGCCGGTCGCGGGTCGCGTACCCCCGTCCGGCCGACCAGGAAGGCGAGCACCATGCCCAGAGGATCGAACGCCAAGCGCGAGCGCCAGTACGAGCACATCAAGGACAGCGCGAAGGAGCGCGGCACGTCCGAGCGGCGGGCCGAGGAGATCGCGGCGCGCACCGTGAACAAGGAGCGGGCCCGCGCCGGCGAGTCGCGCACCGCCAGCCGCAGCTCGACCGAGGACATGTCGTCGTCCAGGCGGGGCGGGCAGCGCTCGCACTCCGGGTCCGGCGGCCCCACGAAGGAACAGCTCTACAACGAGGCCCGGCAACGCGGCATCGAGGGCCGTTCGACCATGACCAAGGCCGAGCTCAACAGGGCACTCGGCCGCTGAGCACGCTCCCCCGGGCCCGGATCGCCACGCGGCGGTCCGGGCCCGGGGCCGTCTCCATGCTGTTACTTGTACACCCCAAGCGCTTGTGTTATACAAGTAACGATACACGTGGAGGTGGGCACTTTTGGTGGACCGGACAGGCGCGGAGTCCGTCGCAGGGCAGGGCGGGGCGGGCCTCGGGGATGAGGGCGGCGCGGACCAGGGCGGGGCGGACCAGGGGGCCGGGGGCGCACCCGGCGCCGGCGTTGCCTCGGTCGCGGACGCGGTGGTCGAACTCCTGCGGACGGTACGGCGCTCCAAGGCCCGGCTGCTGGCCGCGGCGAGCGACGACGTCGACTCGGCGACGCAGATCCTGCTGCGCCACTGCGCGATCGACGGCCCGCTGCGGGCGAGCGCGCTGGCCTCCAGCGTCCAGTCGGATCTGTCGACGGTCAGCCGCCAGGTGGCCGCGCTGGTGAACCGCGGGCTGCTGGAGCGCCGCGCGGACCCGGTGGACGGCCGGGCCAGCCTGCTGGTGGTGACCGACGCCGGCCAGGCCGTGATCGCCGAGCACGAGCAGGCCCGGATGGCCTTCTTCGAGCAGGTGGTGAGCGGCTGGTCCACCGAGGAGCGCAGCCAGTTCGTGCGGCTCCTGGAGCGGTTCACCGCCGCCTATGACACGACCCACGCCCATTGGACGACCGACGCGGCGCGACAGGGCGCTTGCACCAGTGACTTGAAAGAGGGCAGTACCGCATGAGCGCCACCGCAACCCGTCAGACAGGCTCGCCGCCGGACGGCGCGCTGACCCATCGTCAGATCATGACGATCCTGTCCGGCCTCGTCCTGGGCATGTTCCTGGCCGCGCTGGACCAGACGATCGTCTCGACGGCGATCAAGACCATAGGCAACGACCTCAACGACCTGTCCGCGCAGGCGTGGGTCACCACCGCGTTCCTGATCACCTCGACGATCGCCGCACCGCTGTTCGGCAAGCTGTCGGACATCTACGGGCGCAAGCGGCTGTTCATGCTCGCGATCGTGATCTTCGTGATCGGCTCGGCGCTGTGCGGCCTGGCCCAGTCGATGTACGAACTGGCCGGGTTCCGCGCGTTCCAGGGCATAGGCGCCGGCGGCATCATGCCGCTCGCCCTCGCGGTGATCGGCGACATCATCCCGCCGCGCGAGCGCGCCCGTTACCAGGGCTACATGATGGCCGTCTTCGCCAGCGCCTCGGTGCTCGGCCCGGTGCTGGGCGGTCTGCTCTCCGGCACGGACAGCTTCCTGGGCGCCGCGGGCTGGCGCTGGATCTTCTACATCAACGTCCCCATCGCGGCCTTCGCGCTGGTCGTCATCGCCAAGGTGCTCCACCTCGACCACGTCCGCCGCGAGCGGCGCATCGACTGGTGGGGCTCGGCGCTGCTGGCCATCGGCCTGGTGCCGTTGCTGGTCGTCGCGGAGCAGGGGCAGAGCTGGGGCTGGGCCTCGGCCGGCTCGTTCGCCTGCTACCTGACCGGTGCGGCGGGCCTCGCGCTCTTCGTCTGGGTCCAGCACAAGATGGGCGACGACGCGCTGCTCCCGCTGCGGCTCTTCCGCAGCAGCACCTTCTCGGTCGCCTCGGCCCAGGTCACGATCATCGGTATGGCGATGTTCGGCGGGATGTCGGTGATCCCGCTCTACCTGCAGATCGTCAAGGGCGCCTCGCCGACCAAGTCCGGCCTGCTGCTGCTGCCGATGGTCGCCGGGCTGATGCTCGCCTCCCTCGGCTCGGGCCAGTTCGTCGCCCGCACCGGCCGCTACAAGATCCTGCCGGTGGTCGGGTCCTTCCTCATGGTCATCGGCATGGGCCTGATGATCACGATAGGCGCCGACACGGCCCTGTGGCAGACCGACATCTACATGGCGGTCTTCGGCATCGGCCTGGGTCTGAACATGCAGAGCCTGGTGCTGGCAATGCAGAACGCCGTGCCCGCGAAGGACATGGGCGTCGCCTCCGCGTCGTCGACGTTCTTCCGCTCCATCGGCGGCACCCTGGGCACGGCGATCTTCCTGTCCGTGCTGTTCTCGCAGGCCGGCACCAAGATCGCCCACGAGTACACGAAGGCAGCCACCGACCCGGCGTTCATCGCGGCGGGCAAGGCCCACCCGGACCAACTCGCCGCGCTGCACCAGCACCTGGGCGGCGGGCTGGACGACACCTCGTTCCTCAACGGGCTCGCCAAGCCGCTCAGCCACCCGTTCTTCGCGGGCTTCTCCGCGGCCGGCGACGTGGTCTTCGCGATCGTGGCCGTGCTGCTGCTGGCGGCGATCGTGCTCTCCACCCAGCTCAAGGAGGTCCCGCTGCGGCTGGTCTCGGGCAACCAGGCCCGCACCGAAGCGGAGACCGCCGCCACGGCGAGCGCCGCGGGCACCGCCACGGTCCCGGCCCCGGCCCCGGCCGCTGACGACACCGCGCAGGGCGCCCCGGCCGCGCCCTCCCCGGACACCCCGCGTACGGGCACCGCGACCGAGCACTGACCCGGTCCCGTACCCCACCGGAGAATCGCTTCTCCACGAACGTCCGCCCCGCCGCCCACCCCTTGGGCCGCGGGGCGGACGCCTGTCCACGCCCCGGCCACCGGCGCCGATCGCACCTGTCACGGCCGTTCCGCGGGTGTTCGTCGTCCCTCCAGGCATACCGGAGGTGGTCGAGGCGGTGTCCCACGTATTCGGACCAATCCCCGGGTTCTTGGGCAGAGCCTGGGGCGGGAGTTGGCGGGGACGTCGAACTCGTGGGGTGCGCGGACGGCTTGACGCAGAGCGGGGGCCCGACCGGGCTTGCCGGGCGGGGCCCCCG